>CAYRMF010000029.1:10578-13133 GCA_964425475.1 uncultured Candidatus Saccharibacteria bacterium
CCTACCGAAAGGATGAAGCCAGCGATACCTGCAGCAGTGAGTACGACCGGAATGAGTTTGAAGAGCGCGAGCATGATGACGATGTACACGACGAGTGCTACAACCGCCACGACGCCGGGGAGTCGGTACCAGAGGATGAGGAAAATCGAGAGAATGATGAATCCAATCACACCCGCATACACACCGGCATGGAGCGCTTCATCACCCAAAGATGAACCAATAGTCTGTGTACTCACGAGTGAGATAGCTACAGGGAGCGCACCGAAGTTCAAATTGCGGACGAGCTCACGTGCTTCATCGGGGGTAAATTGACCTGAAATAATCGCCTTGCCTCCACCAATCGCTTCATTAATGACCGGAGAGGACATGACGTTGCCATCGAGGAAAATGGCGAGTTGCTTGCCCACGTTGTCACGCGTAAGTGTCTCGAAGAGAGTACCCCCCTCTTCATTGAAGGTAATACTCACGATTGGCTCATTCGAAAGTCCGGCACCACTTCCCTGTCCAAAGACCAGCTCTGCACGCGTGAGGTACCGCCCCGTGAGTCCTGTATCCATGTACGGATTCTTCAGGGTCGAAGGATCTGCGTCAGGCCCCGCTGCGACTGCTGCATCCATTGCTTCTTTGTCGACGAGCTTGAATTCAAGGAGTGGTGTTTTACCAATTTCCTTCACTGCCTCATTGACATCAGCAACGCCGGGAAGCTCCACGATGAGGCGCTCTTTCTGTGTTTCTGCGACAATACTACTCCGCTCCACCTGCACGTTGGGTTCCGAAACACCAAAGACGTTGATACGTCGCTCAATGACCTCGCGGAGCACATTCATGAGGTCAGGGACTTCAGAGGGTTTGAGTGAGGAAACATCGGCCTCATAGACGAGGTGACTCCCACCCGCGAGGTCGAGCCCGAGCTTGAATGGATACTTTGAATCAGTATTTGTGGTTGATATATACACAAAATATCCGAGCGCAACAGCGCATAGAACGACGGCAATCGCACGAAATACCCTGATGACTCCATCTGCATTACCCTCTGGTTTCTCTCCGTGACTCATATCTTACTCGAAAATAAAGATTAATATGAGAAATACTATACCACAGAAAGCCGTTTCTTAGCGCAATCCAACACATTTCGAAGGAGTATGGCAATAGTGATGGGTCCGATGCCTCCCGGAACAGGGGTAAAGAGTGAAGCTTTCAGAGCACATGCAGGGTCAGCATCACCTTTGAGCACTCCACTATCTTCGGTTGTGCCTGCATCGAGAATAACAACACCTTCTTTCACCATATCGGGTGTTAACAGGTCCGGCACACCCGCTCCACAGACGATAATGTCCGCAGGACGCGTGTAGTAGCCGATATCTTCTGTATCCTTTGTGACGACGCTCACCTGTGCACCGTGTGCAGAGAACCATGCGTGCGCAGGAAGTCCCACGAGTTTTCCATTACCGATAATGGTGACGTGCTTCCCCGTAGTGGTAACGCCATGCGTGAGGAGTATTTCATGAATTGCACCCACCACCGGCGAAAGGACATCAGCTGTCTGTGAGTTGAGAGCATCGACGTCGTGTGTGGGTGGAATGGCGGTGAGCACCCGCGGGGTATCAATATGCGCGGGAAGCGGGAGCTGTACGATGATGCCATCAGCACGGCTCTCCCCCTCGGTGCTCGCTGTTATAATCTCCTCAGTGGTCGCGGTCGCATCGAAACGGAGTATGTCTATGGTAATCCCCACTTCGCTCGCTTTTTTCTGTTTCAGCGCGAGGTAGCGCTCGGTCTCGGGGGTCGGGGCGCAGGAAATAATGAGGAGTCGGGGCGCACGAGGAAGCATTGCAACATCAGTGCGTATTTTTTCAAACACCGCTTCTGCTATTTTCTTTCCGTCAGCAATCATGTGCGTAACTATAAAACGTCATGAATAAAAAGTCACGCATGACTCGCTTCTTCTGAGAACCTATTCACAGACCATCAGATACGAGGCATCGAGGAGTGCAAACATGAGACGTATTCAATATACGATGAATGTTTGAACAACGAAGATAACAAAGTAGATGTGGTTTGTGGGTAGGTTCTTATGCAAGTCCTAATTGTTTCTTGAGTCCCGCGATTCCCTCTTCGATACTAATTGTTGGTTTCCACCCAAGCACCAAATTGATATAGCTTGAATCAGCAAGTGTGTGTTTTGGTTCAATACGCGATGCAATGTGTTCAACGGGACCACCGACGAGTCGGGCTACCTCATTGATTGTCACATTGTGGCCCGCACCCACATTGAAGACTTCCCCGTGCCCGACTTTTTCGCTCACCGATGCGCGAATGATGGCGTCTATCGTATCGTACACATGGGTAAAATCGCGTGACTGCTCTCCGTCACCGGTAATGGTGAGCGGCACACCCTCCATTCGTTGCTGGAGGAATTTTCCGATGACGAGCGCATAGGCACCATTCGGGTCAAAGTGTGGACCGTACACATTGAAAAACCGAAGTGAAACGGTCTCAATACCGTGAATATCAGCCCAGAGTCTCATCATGACTTCTCCGTAATACTTATGGAG
>CAYRMF010000030.1:0-12996 GCA_964425475.1 uncultured Candidatus Saccharibacteria bacterium
TGCTCTTCTTCATGGACAACGTGTTCCGCTTCACGCAGGCAGGACAGGAGGTGTCTTCGCTCCTCGGTCGCGTGTCGTCTGCGGTGGGCTATCAGCCAACGCTCGCAGAAGAGATGGGACAGATGCAAGAGCGCATCACCTCGACCACCAAGGGTTCTATTACCTCGGTACAGGCCATCTATGTGCCTGCCGACGACCTCACCGACCCAGCACCTGCTACCACATTCTCTCACCTCGACTCAAAGGTGGTGCTCTCACGCGCGCTTGCGTCACTCGGTATCTACCCTGCGATTGACCCACTCGAGAGTAACTCCTCAGCACTTGACCCGTATGTCGTGGGAAAAGAGCACTATGAGGTAGCACAGGGCGTAAAATTGGTACTGCAGAGATACAAAGACCTTCAAGACATCATTGCAATTCTCGGTATTGAAGAGCTTTCTGAAAATGACAAGCAGACAGTGTACCGTGCGCGTAAGATTCAGCGTTTCCTCTCACAGCCATTCTTCGTGGGTGAAGTATTCACGGGGACTCCGGGTGCGTATGTACCACTCAAGGAGACCATTCGTGGCTTCAAGGAAATTCTCGAGGGTAAGCATGACGATAAGAATGAGCAGGCATTCTACATGAAGGGAGGTATTGATGAAGTGACTGCGTAAATATGAAGCAAGAACCTTTATTTACGCTCACCATATCGCGTGTTGACGAACAGCTTTTCAACGGCGACGCGCGTTCGGTAACAATTCCCGCGGAGCGTGGCCAGATGACCGTCCTCGCTCACCATGAGCCCTTAATAACCCTGCTGAAAGAAGGTATAATAACGGTCCGCACCGAAGCTGGTGAACAGACCTTTCCTGTAAAGCGTGGAATGTGTGAGATAAGCAACAACCAAGCAACTGTTCTGGTGCAATTATAAAATATAATTATTTCAATATGTTTGATAAAGCGAAAGGTTTTATGATGCGCAAGTTGCTTGAGAAGCAACTCAAAGATGCTCCGCCAGAACAGAGAGAGTTGATAATGACACTCCTCGAAAAAGATCCCAAGCTTTTTGAAAAAATTGCGGGTGAAATGCAAGCGGAGATAAAAGCGGGGAAGACACAGATGGCTGCCGCAATGAAAGTGATGCCCAAGTATCAGACCGAACTCCGTGCACTCATGGGTGACAAACTTCCCGGTGGAGCACAGAGAAGTGGAACGCAATTCAATCCGAACGGTTCAATTCATCGATAGTTCTACACAGTTTCAAAACAGCGCGTGCTTCGCACGCGCTGTTTTGTGATACGATGCTGATATGAAAAAAATTCTCATATTCATGGGTAATCCAACCAATGATACCTTTTGTGGCACTCTCGCTGATACCTACGAGACGGAAGCAAAGAGTGCAGGACACGACGTTGAGCGGGTCAATATTGGCGACCTCGCGTTTGACCCAATTCTCCACCGTGGATACAAGGAAGTACAACAGCTCGAACCAGACCTCCTTAAGATGCAAGAAGCAATCCGTTGGGCTGATCACCTCGTCTTCATTTATCCCAATTGGTGGTGCGGTATGCCCGCTATCATGAAAGGTATGTTCGACCGTATGTGGCTCCCGGGGTTTGCGTTTAATTTTGATAAAGCAACAAAGTCTCGATACCAGCACCTCATAGGGAAGACAGCACGGGTGGTGATTGTGAATGGTACCTATAGTCCTTTTATGGCATGGTGGCGTTTTGGAGATTATACCAATGAAATAGCACACGGTATTCTCGGCTTTGCAGGTATAAAGACAAAGGTGACCGCATATGGCCCGGTGGAGCGGGTTGATGACAAAAAACGAAATGAATGGGTTGAACACTTCAGAAAACTAGCAAAAAAAGCTGAGTAATTTAGAAGGTCGGTTGAAATTGTTGACAAGAAATCTCTTCATGCTAATATCGTCAACGCACCTTTGGGTCACGCTGAAGAGTGCGCATCGAGTCTCCCGGCCGCGGATAGTGCCGAGAAACTCCCTGAGGATAAGCTCCAAAGGGAAAAGCAGTAAACGCAATGCATCCAAGTTGCGTGCAGTACCCCCCTCAAGCTTCGGCTTGAAGGGGGGTTTATTATTCCACTGATTTGACTATTTTTAATACTCGTGTAAGATACCTCGTTCCAGCAATGGTGCTGGCATTTTTGTTCCTGAAAAGGAAAAGGAGAATCACCGATGCACAAAAACCACCCGAAGGGCAACAAGTTCACCATCGGCGGTGTCAAGATGAAGCGCAAACAAATTCTCGCGCTCAAGAACCACCCCGGCGCCATCAGTGGCCACGGTGAATTCGGCACTACCGTCCAACACTCGCCCATCTACGTCCATCACGGCGACCATCTGATCACCTTCTCGAACGGCAGGAAGCGCGACAAGATCATGGTCGAGCGTTTCGGCCCCGCGATGATCAAGGCAACCCATCTGGTTCACCACCACGGTCGAGCCAACATCGGCGACTCCATCCCGGCCTAATCGGCCAGTAATACCTCCTTAAAGGGATAACACATCCTTAGAGGAACGCAGTAAGCGCAATCGTAACCCGGTTGCGTGCAACATCGCCCCGCCAGACACACCAGTCTGCGCGGGGCATTATTAATATACGCAAAGTACTCAAGCTGTAGTATGCTGATATGCACATGCGTAGTTCAAGAATTCTCCCCATACTTTTTTTGACCCTTCTCCTTGATACTATTGGTATCGGGATGCTCATTCCTGTCATCCCGTCACTCTTTACCGACCCGTCTTCAGCTTCATTTCTGCTTGCGGGGTACAGTGTCAAAGCGCAGTACTTTGTGGCGGGCCTCGTGACAGCGCTCTTTGGATTCATGCAGTTTGTCGCAGCACCCATTCTCGGTGAGCTTTCCGATATGTACGGGAGGAAGAAGCTTCTCACCATCGGTGTGGGGGTACTCGCGCTCGCTCAGCTCCTCTTCGCTACCGGCATTGCGATTCACTCACTCGGACTAATTTTGATTTCTCGCGCGATTGCGGGTATCGCGGGCGCAAACTTCAGCATTGCACAGGCCACCATTGCCGACATCACCACACCGGAAAATCGCGCGAGAAACTTCGGCCTCATCGGGGCATCGTTTGGGCTCGGCTTCGTGATTGGTCCGCTACTCGGCGGGACGCTCGTGGGTGCGACCGATAATGCAGCCCTCCCATTCATCGTCGCGGGCATTCTCGGTATCGTGAACGTACTCTCGGTCACGTTCTTCCTACCAGAAACTCACCACGTTCGCGCTGAAAAAAAAATCACCTTCTTTCGAGCGCTCCACAATATCGAGCATGCATTTTCAGACCGCACGCTTCGCCCTCTCTACGTTGCGAGCTTCTCTGTCACCGTCGGCTTCGCGTTCTTCACCTCGTTTATCGCAATCCTGCTCGCGAGGCGGTTCGATTTTTCAGAATCGATGACCGGAGCATACTTTGGGTTTGTCGGTATGTGGATGATTTTCGCGCAGGCGGTGGTCGTGCGCTTACTGAGTCGCCGGTACCGCGATGAAGTGCGATTGCTCTACGCGCTCCCTCTCGTGTCTATCTGTATTCTCTTGCAGGGATTTGTCCACAACTCCATGTACCTGTACTTCATCATACCGATTCTCGCGTGCTCCTTTGCACTCGTGACGACGAGCATTCCCGCGCTCATCAGCAAGCGCGCTGGTCCCGAAAAGCAGGGAACGACGCTCGGTATCAACGGCTCACTCCAAGCACTCTCACAGACCATCGCACCACTCACCGCAGGCCTCATGTCTGGGATACTCGGCATTTCCTCACCGTTTGTCATGGGTGCATTTTTTGTCGCACTCGCATTTGTCATCGTGTATCTTCAACACAAAAATTTTTCTGTTCAGGCGTAGCGTGATTAGAGTAGAAACGTGCCATTCTCAAAAATGAGCACATCGTCGGCGTACACCTGTGTCACCTCGGGAAAGAGGTCGACGTGGAAGCGCGTTTTGTCTGCGGTGATCCCTTCTTTCTTATACACGGTGTGCTTTTCACCAAGCGAAAAGTGGAGTCCAAGGATGCGCTCGAAGGCGGTGATGTCTTTAAGGTAGTGTTCTCTCGTAATGGCGCGGTTGAGCCCAAAGCCAATCTCACGAATAATTGCGCGTTCATTACTCTCTACGAGCGCAACAATGTTTGAAAATGATTCTGGTGCAGAGGTGTCCCACGACGTCACGATGCCATCTTTGATATCAATCCGAAATGGTTCATACATCGCGGTGTGGTAGTCGGTGTCGGCGTACGCATACACCATGAGTGATCCGTTCATTCTGCTCAAATCCTTCGCTTCAGTGAATACCTCACCAATAGGGAAGGTGCCACCCTTGTTTTGCATATCGGTGTAATCGCCGATGTTGAGCTTTGGTATCTCGAGTCCTCCGGTCACGGTGAGTTCTGTGGTGTTTGAAAGCACTCGGAGAGTCTCCGTGGTTTCGAGTACCCCTTTGAGCTTCGTGCCGGTACCTCTATACCACAGTGGGTCGTACGCGAGCGCATTGATGTATGTCTCCCATTGGTCGGGAGTGTTACGGTACAGGTGGAGGTGGTCAATCACTTTTAATTTTCTCTGGAAGAGCTGGATGCGAATGCGGAATTCATTGAGCCGAAAGTCGGTCGATTGGATGAGGACAACGAGGTCGTTGGGTGAGAGTGAGTCAAATGCTGAAATAATTTCTTCTTTCGTGTGTGCATTGAAATCGAGAAACTGCGCATCAGGGAGCACTGTACGGTAGGCCTCCGTGATGATGCGCGTCAATCCATTCTCGTCATCAAATACAACAAGTGCTCGCGCGGGTGATGAATACTCGAGTGCGTGTGTGACAATATCCCGCACATTTTCGATAGCTTTTTCCACGAGCGAGGTAGTATCCGCTCCACTTGAGATTTCTGATGACATATACCGTTATGTATAGCACGAGGATGAGAATATCCAAATACAACAATTTTGACGGTAGTGCTATGATTAGCACTATTGTATTTCACATACACATAGACTATGCGCACGCTTTCACAAAAAATATTTGCACTTATCGTACTCACATCGATGATGCTTGTTCCCTTTGTTATTTTGGTAAATAGAGATAGGGGAGTCGAACAGGCAGAGATTATCACTCCACCCGTACAGGAAGAGGTGCGCACAGAACCGCCCGCACCGACCACAACACCCGAAGAAATAAAAGATGACGTACCTTCGACCACTCCGATCACAGAACTCCCTCCGGTAACTCAACCCGATACTCCAACTCCAACCCCGGCTCCAACTCCAACACCGATAGCAAAAGAATGTTTCAAAGGTGGCTGTAGCGGTCAACTCTGCACCGACAGTCCCGATATGGTTTCTACCTGTGAGTGGCGCGATGAATACGCGTGCTACCAAAACGCGACGTGCGAACGCCAGCCAACGGGGAAGTGCGGATGGACAATGACCGATACCCTCAACCAGTGCCTCAATACTGCGATGTAGTACAAAAAACCTAAAGAGTCAGAAAATTTTAGAATCATACTCAACAGCCCGCGCGAAGCGCGGGCTGTTGGTTGTATCAGCGAGAAGATGAAGTCTGCATCATTAAAATTACTCGGTTTATATATGATAAAATAGCCATATGAAAAAGTCTGCAGTAAAAAATAAAGCAATCATCTACCAAGCAAAGTCTGGTGCTATTGAATTGCGCGGGGACATGCAAAAGGAGACTCTGTGGGCAACACAAGCACAGATCGTTGAACTTTTTAGTGTCCACCAATCAGTTGTTTCGAGACATATTAATAATATATTTAAGGATGGTGAGGTTGATCAAAAAAGCAATATGCAAAAAATGCATATTGCTAATTCTGACAAACCGATTGCACTTTACTCACTCGATGTAATTTTAAGCGTTGGATATCGCACAAATTCAAAACTAGCAATCGAATTCAGGAAGTGGGCGACAAAAACACTCCGTGAACACATTACCAAGGGTTTCACCATCAACAAAAAGCAGGTGGGTAAAAACTACAGTGCGTTTATGAAGTCTGTCGCAGACGTACAGGCGCTCCTTCCTGAGCATGTCTCACTCAACCCAAAAGCAGTTCTTGAACTCATTAAGGAGTTTGCTTCAACATGGGTTTCTCTCGACGCATATGATAAAGATGCGCTAATACTTAAGGGTGTCACGAGAAAGAAAGTGACACTCATTGGCAGTGATCTTGAAACAGCAATCCAAAGTCTACGCTCAGAACTAATGAAAAAGGGAGAAGCATCTGACATGTTTGCGCACGAACGGGCGAAGGGTAGTATTGAAGGCATCGTAGGTAATGTGATGCAATCATTTGGAGGGAAGTCGGTGTATCCTACAGTCGAAGAAAAAGCAGCACACCTTCTGTACTTCATGGTGAAGAACCACCCATTTTCAGATGGTAACAAGCGCTCAGGCGCATTTGCCTTTGTGTGGTTTCTCAGGAAAACAAGCGCAAAGGGTGAGAGTCACATAAATCCGGGAGCACTCACTGCACTCACACTGCTCATTGCTGAAAGTGATCCTTCAAAAAAGGAACAGATGGTTGCACTCATCACGCAGATACTCCGGTAACGACTATGCAATAGTGCACACAAACCGCCCGCGCTTCGCGCGGGCGGTTTTGTCATAATCTGAAATATATAGCCATAATCATGAAAAATGCTAAAAAAAATTGATGTATTCACGTTTATGCTGGCAAAAAAAAAGTGAAAAGAGTAAAAAAACGTAAATTTACCTCGTTTTAACCCCAAATTTACGTTTTTCTTGACAAAAAACGTAAATTTGAACTGATTTGTTATTAGATTTACGTTTTTGATTGAAGCCGACAAAGGGCCACCCTTCGCAAAGTTCTGATAGTGACAAGATACACCTAATTAAAATCTATTTTCCATGTGGCTTTGATACACTCCATAGCCCGTCAAACCACGCTCTCATTGTGTCGGTATGTTCTTTAGAAGTTATGAGAATACAGTAACTATTATTTTTTGAAGACACATAGAGAGTCTTATCGTCATACAGGAAAATGGTGGTCTGGAATTTGCCGTGCATGATTTCGGGAGCAATTCTCACTTGTGATAATCCCTCGTAGTATTCCTTTATAAGTCCCTTGTTTACAGGAACCTCCCATAGGTTCTTAGTCTTAATGTTTCGTTTGATTCGCTCCTCAATAAACAATTCAACAAAGTCTTGGCCAATTTGCCAAAAAAAGTTTTCTTTTGGGACTACAGAGTTAATACATTTGCTCTTGCAATAGAGCATTTCCATAATCACGTTCTTCACCGCATCTACTCCTTCGTAAAAAGCGACCGTTGGTTTTGTATCAATTGGTGAAGCGGTGGCGTTGAGAGTTGGAATCATTTCCTCAATCCGGCTTTGCAGTTTGGTTATTTCCGAAACCTTTTCATTGGCAATAAGAGACAGTTTCTCTACAGGTTCAAGCGTGAAGCTTTTGTCACCAGATAATCCAGTCTTACTCGTGAGACCTCTCTTCTCTAAGCAACCAAGTGCGTAGTAAACAGTAGGTCTTTTAAGCCGAGTAACCTTAACGAGGTCTCGAGCTGTTCGTGCCCCAGAGACCATTGCCAAATACACAGTGACTTCTGAATCACTTAATCCAAGATCTAAAAGGTGTTTTCGCGGCTCATGCATATTTGTATAGTGATTATTATACACCATTGACTATTTTCGTCAAAAAGTTGAATATGACAGTGGAACAGTACTTTGAAAAGAAAGGATAACCAATGAAGCCGTTCGGACTTACGGGCAATATAGGGTGCGGTAAGAGTACTGTAGCTACTCTCCTCGCAAAACTCCCAGATGTGTTGGTTGTAGATTGCGATCATATTGCAAAAGAGATTATCTCGAACAAAGACCACAGACAACACGTCAATAGCATTCTGGGCACACATGTCTTCATAGATCAAAAAACTGACTTTACAGCAATTGCTCGTATTATCTTCAAGGAACCTGAAATAAAAAGAGCACTTGAAGCACTAATTCATCCTCTCGTGTGGGCAAATGTTGAAGAAAGATTTGTTGCGGTGGGTGATGACAAACTTTGCATAGCAGAGTCGGCTATTATCTTTGAAACAAAGAGCGAAGACCGATTTGCAGGGATTATTGTCACGAGCTGTAATCCTCATGAGCAGTTTCGAAGGCTACGTGTCAACCGACAGATGGATGATGATCAGATTCAAGCAAGATGTAATGAACAACTACCACTATCGGTAAAAGAACAGCGAGCACAATATGTGATTCGCACTGACTGTAGCATGAGCCAACTAATGGTTAGGGTACACCATCTTTATCACACACTCACACACCGAGGAGTCAATCATGAATGAGCGAAGAGCAGTATATGCAGCAAGTCTCGATCCAATCACCAATGGTCACATCAATGTGATTGAACGGATGGCGCCACTCTACGACAAACTGATCGTGCTCGTGGCGGTCGATCCTCGAAAGTCATACACGTTTACTCCTGAGGAACGAGTGAGCATGGCAGCGTCAGCTGTAGCACATCTCACAAACGTTTCAGTCGATGTGTGTATCGGTCAATACGTCGTGAAAAAAGCCGAATACATCGACGCTCAGGTTATTATCAGGGGTCTGCGAAACTCAAAAGACCTCGAGGATGAGCAAACGCTAGCTGAGGAAAACCGCAGGATATGTCCACACATCGAAACTGTTTTGGTTCCTTGTCTACCAAATCTTATGCACGTGAGTTCGAGCATGGTAAAAAGCCACGTTGGAATCGACCCTGAATGGGAGTGCCACGTTGCTCGTTCGGTACCTGTCGCGGTCGTCAACAAGCTCAAGGAAAAGTTTATCCTTGGAAAAGCCCGAAAGTATTGGGTAACACTTGCATCAGCACTGGGAAATCCCAAAGGATCGGAAGTGGTTCTGAAAGACCTCTTGGCACGGTACAGTGAACCCCATAGGGTCTACCACACACTTGAGCACATTGTGGCGATGCTCGACGAACTCGAGGAAGTGAATGAAGTTGACCCAATCATATCCTTGGCAATCTGGTTCCATGATGCAATCTACGATCCGAAATCAAAAGAAAACGAGAAGCACAGTGCACAACGAGCAAAGGATTCGATCAAAGTGATCGGCCTATCTGATTCATTAGGTGAACAGGTGTACGACTTGGTCATGGATACCAGACACGCATCGGTTCCAACAGGGCACGTTGCTCAGCTTTTGGTGGACCTCGACCTTATGATTCTTGGAAAACCAGAGCGGATATTTGATGCATATGAAGCCGGAATCCGTAAGGAGTATGGTTGGGTCACACAGTCTGACTTCATCGCAGTGCGCTCAATTATTCTTCAGTCTTTTCTCGATCGTCCCACTATCTATTCGACTCAAGTGTTTCGAGACAGGTACGAAAAAACCGCTCGGAAGAACTTGAAGAAATCGATTGAGCAACTGACAAAATAAACACTGGGCTTGTGTCGTAGCAATACGATGCGAGCCCTTTTATTTTCAATGCTGGCTATCAGGAGACGATTGTGGGACTTATGTAAATACGGGTAAATGAGTCTACCGATTTTATTTTTGACTCAAAACCATCAATGCACTAATCAGAACCTTAATATCATTATCCATATCATCGGTAATGGTAAAAAACTTCAAAGGAACTGTATTAGCTTCAATGTCATTCGTTGAAGCACTATCGCACAGAGCGGGCATTGCAAATACATTCACCCCTCCCGTGACTACTATTGTAAAGCCTTCAGACTTAAACCGTTTAATAAGTTCATCAATATCTGTTACATACCCAGGTAATTCATCTGATTCAGCTTTCAATTTTCGATATGCATCTTCACGAATCCCAGCAAAAGGAAAGGTCTCACCCCGAGATGAAATTCTCTCAATTGCCCCTCCTTTGGTCAACTCAGCAATTATGATGATATCTTCGTGAGAAAGCCCCGGTTTTGGTTTTGGTATTTCTTCAGACATAAGAGAACTGTATCATATTTTGAATATGAGCAATTCTAGTAAACAGCAACAGAGGTCAGACCTTCGCAAATATTAAAATTATCAGGACCTGGAGGAGGTGCTATGCTATACCAATAAAAATACTACTACTGAAGGCGGGGAAGACAGAATGATGAATGGAGAATTCCAAAATACAAAATAGAATAGACCGTCCCTGGGGGGACGGCCTATGTGGACTGTAGCGTCAGGTTGTGTGCATGTTCAGATAACGAATGACCTCATTCGCTAGAGCAGTAACAAAATCCAGCTTTGACGCTTCAGGATTGTTGAGAATGATCCTCATCTCGATGGCAGACATCTCCTCATCAGGGATAAGTTCAATCAGCGTTTGGATTTTCTGCTTTGAAAACCCATGCACCCCCAGGTGATCAAAAATCAAAAACCGTGCAACTTCACCCGGTCCCACTAAATAAAGACGAGTGCTCATCTGAATTTCGAAATCATTCAGGCCTTGGCGTCTCATTTCTGCCACAATAAGCCTCGACAGATGTTTGGCGCCCTCCTCGGGAGTTTTGAAGACAATTTCGGGTATAGGTAAGGTCACTGTGCATTCTCCTGGTTGTTAAAAAACTTACTTTAGTAGTATATAACAAATTCTAAATTTGTAAAGGGGCAATGAAACATAAAGATTTTAATAAAATACGTATGTATTGTGTGACCGATTGAGTATATATAAAAAAGAAAGCCCACCCGAAGGTGAGCTAACCGTGAACTAATGAAACAGTTTGAAGAACTACTGCCATCGAGGATCAATACCGTGACGCCATGCTTCCCAGCGTGACGATTGCCCATGCAAGGTGCAGAAGACCAATTTCGACTCCACTCGCAATTTTGTTTTGGAGTAGCACTTCCTTCATTCGGTTTGGGAACAAAAAGCGGATACCGAGTAAGAAAACAGCATTGATTGCGAGGATGTACGTGAACCCCATGAACATGGTAAATGACAGCCATGGTTCTTTCATGACAAGGTATCCAACCTGGAGCGAAAATGCCACACCAGAGATGGCCTGCATGAGAGAGAGCGCCGTCTTTGTTCGTGTGCGTAACTGCCGTGTTGTATCGCAGGGGACAGTCGCACGAATCAGCAGGGTGAACATCAGTAGACAGAGGTACAAGAGGAACACTGCAGTAATCGCGTGCCCCACACTGCCGATTAGCTTCACGAGCTCTGCGCCATTCGGGAACACCGAGAGAAACAAAGACGTAATGAGATCAAAGTTCATTTTCTTCTCCTCAACGTTTAAAGGTCACAGCCGGCGATGTCACACCCGCTCACATCACACCCACCCAGGTCACATGCACTCGGATTGCAGGCGTCACCGACACTGTGTGCAATGTTGGAGACATCTTGCAGGGCGGTGGAAACAGTTTCTGTTGCACCACCTCCGTCAAAATCAGCCACGCCACTTGCCATACTGTTTGTTTGCCTAGGTACTCCACCCGTCGGAACTGAGTCGACGATATCCCAACCAGCACTGTCACCTGCTCTGTGCCATATCCATGCGAAGATGTACGTGACCACAAAGGCGACAATGAAGGTAAGAAGTGATGAAACCGCAAGAGTTGGGAAAAATAGTGTCGTTGCAGTGCACACTGCACCGCCGAGTACCGACCCCTTGAGGTAGTACCATCGCTCGTTGTACCACAGCACCGCAATGAGCGAACAGACAAAGATGATGATACAGCACGTGATTGCAAAGTAGGTAAATGACTTATCCTTCTCTGGAACAAATGCCTTTCCACCCACTTGCATGTGTTGCTGAGTTGCAAGTTGATCTACGCTGTCAAATACGGTAGACAGAGACTTTCCAAACGGATCTGATTCCTTACTCGCTGTAGACTGCTCGAGTGTATTTCTGAAGAGCTCAGATATGGTTTTGGCGGTGGCATCAGGAATGATGCCACCGAGATCCCTCGAAACTTCGAGACGCGCTTTGCGTGCGCTGTTGTCGAACAGAAATACCACGCCACCGTTTCCGCGTGTACCTACGGTGAGCGCATTTGCAGCATCATTAGCATATTGCTCGAACGAGAGATTGCCGGTGCCATGCACCACAATCAGCACCGCCTGAACACCTGTACGGGTCTGAAGGTCAGTGGCATGTTCTGTCCAAGATGCTCGCGCTTCTTTTGAGAGAACACAAACCTTTTCTTCCTTGCATGCCATATCGACGACAAATGCGCGATCTGACTTTTTCGGTAGCGAGCTTGCGACGACATTGGTACATGCAAACAGAAGCACACAAAGTGCAGTCAGTAAACGTTTCATCAGACACCTCCATGTTGGTTACGTTTTGGCCAGTGGTGAATCAAAAAGCCCTTTGCTATCAGTACGTACGTCTGCGGGTTAACAAACCGCAAATAGCACGTGAGTGGGTGTTTCTTTACTGCTCGTTGCTCCTCAATAGGTAGAGTGCGCACGTGCTCATGGTATAGCGTCTCACACTCCCTCATGCGCACACGAGTTGCCCTGTACGCATAGAGGAATTTCTGTGTTTGAAATTGCTCGAGTGCGTACCCAGAACAGCTCTTGCCACCCGTGAGTACGCGGTGTGCACAGGAGAATCCCTTGTGTGGACTGACGTAGCGCTGATACCACTGTATGAGCCATACACATGGGTTGAAGCCGTTAACCTTAAACATTCTTATCCTTTCAAGAAACGAAGGTCCTAGCTGAGTAATAGCATATTTTTGAAGAAATGTCAAAAAAAGTCTGGCACACACATCTTGCTAACCGAACGACCCCGACAAAGATCGGGGCGTTTTCTATTCTGCAATACATATTTAAAATTGAGTGGGAAGGAAAAATGAATAGTGACACATCCATTAAGAGTCTAGGGATTTGATATATATAGCAACAAAGGTCAGACCTTTGTAACACCACGCAGATACTACGATAGCAATCATAAAGTGGTGCACCCAAACCGCCCGCGCTCCGCGCGGGCGGTTTGATATACACATATAGACAGGGAAGGTCAT
>CAYRMF010000031.1:0-5334 GCA_964425475.1 uncultured Candidatus Saccharibacteria bacterium
AACAAGAGAATCGAAAAGTCCTCCAAGCCCACCTTCGCGTTTAGATTGATATCAGCGGGTGGATTTGAGTTTCCTCCCGTTGTTCCCCACCAAAAGACGAGGATGGAAAAGTCGATGAGGTTGACCTTTCCATCTCGGTTGAGGTCGGCGTTACTCGTTGCTTTGCCCTCTACACCCACAAACAGTGAGAGGACTGTACCGTAGGGGCTTTCGGTCTTGAGTGCTCCTGCACCTGTCGAAAAACGTGCCTTGAGCGTGTGCGTGTCTGTGCTCACCGTTCCTGTATTAAAGAGGGTCGACCACGCACCTGTCGCATCTGCAGTAGCGGTGAGCATCTTTTTTCCATTATCGATCGACACCTCTACGGTTGCACTCGGCACAGTCTGTCCCGAGAGGGTGATTGTCTCTCCGGGGTTTGGATTGGTGTTTGATACTTTGAGCGTTGGCGGAATCATGATACCCGTCAAGCTCGTCACCGCACCCTGGGTGACGTCAAATGTTGTATTGACGGTGAGCGATCGTGTCCCCGCAAAATCGACCGCCCAAAAACCAAACGATGCGGTACCCGGATCTGTTGCCGTATTAAAGAGAAAATCACCCCGACTGTTTGTGCGCACGGTTCCTACATCCTCCCCATCTATGAGAATGTGCACGGTAGCATTTGGAAAGGCCTTTCCTGTTATGGAGACCTGTGTGTCGCCCAAGGGTTCATCCTGACCTCCCTTACCAGAACTCCCCCCACCCCCTGTTGATCCCCCACCGCTGTCAGCAGTCTCTCGACTGCAGTCACCTGCACAGAAGTCACCGTCGTCATTGTTGCCGTCGTCGCACACCTCAGCATGGAGTGTTTGGAGAATTCCATCACCGCAATAGGGGCCAAACAGACAATTCGTAGCACACTGTCGTCCAACAATAGTAGTACTGTATACTCCTGTCTCCCCAGGAACATCACATTCCTCGCCTGCATTGATGAGCATATCACCACAAATACTAATAGTGAGCGTTGTTGTCGCAACACGTGTCAATCCCGACTGTGCATACGAAAAAGGAAGGTGTGAAAAAAACAAACATAAAAAAAGCAACGCGACGGTGTATCGAATTATCGAAAATTGTCTAAACATACCTATCGTCTTCTTCGTGTGCGTAAGAAAATGATGAATGGTATAAGGAGTACGAATACAACAGGGATTATGATTGAAAGTTTATGTGCAAGAGAAAGGCCGAGGAAGCCAAACCCAGCTGTCTGAAGTGTTCCGTAGGGCAAAACACTGAGATTGACCTCGCCAGACAATTTAACATCTTTATCATTCATAACCTCAAATCGAGCGAGATAACTCCCCGAGGGAAGTCGCGTGGGCAACTCTGCAAACACTGTCTTGGTCATGAATGGATCCACTGTTTCTATCTTGCCTTTTTTATGTGTTTCTTCTAGAAGCACGTTCCCTGTTCTGTCATAAATTCGAAACACAACATCAGATGGTGCAATTTTCACATTCCCGATGTTCTCGATGAGCATCTCAAATCGAATTTTCCCAGGGAAATAGAGCCATCCAAACTTGTGGCCAGCATTCAAATCGGATACACCAATTTTACGTACCTTGAAGTCCTTGATTTTTTTATCAATGACGGTGAGGTCGACGTCGAGCTGTGCGCCGAGCGAAATACTCACCGCACCACCAGCCACCTGATCATCCGCAGGACCGGTCTTAATACGTATATTCCCCTTGTACTCCTTGAATTCAGCATCATCGGGTACTTGGACTTTTACCGTCATGGGTACTTTCTGTGAGCCCGACGGAAGTAAGAATGTACTTCCCTCATTGATTGTTATCCATTCATTTACACCGGGTACATCAACACTGATTGTTGCTTTGAGATCGGTATTTGGGTCACTACGCACGAGATATATGGTTTGCTCATACACAGAATTTCGAGTCAAGCTTACATTCGATACATATGGTGGAGTCACACCAAAACCTGCATACGTTGTATGCACAAACATAAAGAGTACCGCTACTGAAAGGATAACTGAGCGAAGTAACCGCATTATATAAATGTACGCGCAAAACGCATACCTTCTAATTATCAAGTACCAAAGGAATAAACGCAAGAACCTGCGCTGTATAACGCAGGTTCTCATTTTAAGATATGTACTAAAGTACCTACCACTCAGCTATTTCACTCATGATTACGGTGAATAAGTTCATCCCGTTATATGCACCAGCATAGGTAATAGTACCTGGGACACGTATACCCCAGAATGCATCGCGAGTTGCTTGTGATGATGTTGCAGTTGACTTTGGTACATTGATTTCAATTTCTTTTGGTGTTGACGAAGAGAGAGTGTTCCCGAGTGCCTCCGCAGAGTCATATGTTACCGATGACGTCGCGAACACTTGCTCACTCTCAGGAATAGTGGAGGTTGCTGATGGTAAACATGGCGATGCGAGAGAAAAACCGGTACACATAGAGCTCCCTGTAACATCCTTATCAACACCAACGTTTCCTGTGGCAGCAATTGTTGTTGTTGCAGTGAGGAATGTGTTCTTCTGTCCAGGTTCGAGCGAGCCATATGGAATTTGTATGGTATTGAGAGCAAAGGCAAGGAAGCTTGTAACGTCTATATCTCCTGTTGACTCAGTGTAAGGGCCATAGAGTGTGTCATCGTCACGTGCACGAACTTGCGCAAGCCAGTTTTGACCACTGTAAAACGATCCAGCGTCGGTCGCGTCTGCAATATACCACATAGGGAACGTACAGTTCCAAAGCATATCTTTATCTTGACTACCAGAACATGTTGTAGTACTTGCAGTACAGACAAGATTCCAGGCTGTAGGTGCTACACCACTTGGGTAACAATTATTTGCATTGAATGTGCTTGTTGCAAGACATCCTGATGCAGTGATACCGGAACGGTACAATGCAAGATCAAAGTTATCTACTTCATCACCAGTCGGTAGTCCAATGACGGAGTCACAACTATTGTCGTCAGAGGTCACGAATGAAAGTGTGAATCCTGTTGTCTCACCTGCCTCGGTTGTAAGTTCAATATCTGTAGTTGTGCCGGGTTGTGAAAGTGAAATACTTGCTGCAGCAACTGTTGGTGCAACATTGTTAACAGTGAGTGTTCCCGCTTGTCCTTGTTCACCGCCAGCGGCTTCAAAACCATGGCTATCGATAATATAGGGATAAACATCGTAGTTCTGGTCTTGGGTTGGAACGATGATTGTATATGTTCCTGAGGCATCGTCGTCAACATAGACAGTCGATGTAGCAAATGTTATTGCGCCTCCACCATTACATGTATTTGTTGTGGTATCGAAACCTGCAACAGAACACACAGTAAGGTACACTTGGTCATCAGGCCCGTTTGTGTCTGGATCAGTAGAAGAACTGTAAAATGTCACTGCTTGGCCCGGATTGCCTGAAACGGGGTCTGTGAATACGGTGAAGGTAGGACGGTGATTTACTTCAAAAGGTGATGAATTAGTAGCATTTGTGCCTTGTGTGTAGGTAGTATTGCAACGTGGATTCCCTGCATTTCCATCACATATCCATGCAAACCAATCATTTACTTCATCCCAATCATCGAGTGTTGTGGTAGCTGCTACTGCTGCTACACCACTTGTTGTTGTACCCGATATTGCCCACTGTACACCCGAGCTACAGTATGGTGCTCCACCGGACGTTGTTGATGGTGTAGCACTGGTGTCACATATAAGGAGCCAGTAGTTTTCAGCGTTTGAATCTGTCCCGACAGCAGTCCACGAAACAGTATCACCAGCATTGGTAGGAGTTGTGGTCGAGGATTCTATCACTTCTGTACTTGAAGCTGTCCAAGCAGGCGGAGTGTTGACGACGATGACTGTAGTAGAAGCAGTACTTGTCGCCTCGGCTTGCTTGATGTGCGACTCACCTATATTGAGAATAAAAATACACGCAAAAGCAACGACCCCAATAAGTGTGGTATACACAGTTATCTTACCTGCCGTACGTAAATGATCTGTGTGATATGACATAAAACTAATTTGAACTGATTACACTAATTCTACGGCAACCAATGTTGAAAATCGTGAGTTATACACAGTTTGCTATTCATAGCGAATCGCATCGAGGGGATTGAGAAGTGATGCACGTCGCGCGGGAAAAATTCCAGTCAAATATCCCACAGTACCTGAGAAAATAGCAATGAATACAAGGAACCATACAGGAAACGAGAAGAGATCAACACTCTTCCCTCCAAACTGACTCGCTGCAATATTCAACATGATATTCACAGCAAATCCTAAGGTTACCCCCATCACTATCCCACTGACACCACCGAGAAACCCTACAATAATAGATTCGGAAACAAAGAGGAGCTTGATGTCGCGAGGAGATGCACCGATAGTGCGCATAATCCCAATTTCTTTAGTGCGCTCCAAGAGGGTCACGGTCATGGTGTTGAACATACCAATAGCCGATACCACGAGCGCAATACCACCAAAGGTGGCGAGAACAACCTGAATACCTTGGAAGATCTTTGACGCCTGCTCCACCGTCTTTGAGAGTGCGGTCACGCGATACCCTTCCTCAATCAGTGTTTTCTCGATAATATCGAGGAACTCGTTTGATTCCACCTTCACCTGTGCACGGTCATACTCCTCGATACCCACATAATTGCGAAGCTCTGGCAACATCATGAGCACATTGAGCACACCTTCTTCTTTAGTAATACCTTTTACACGATACTTCTTCTCAATAATTATCTCGTTCACGTTCTCTGTACCATCACCGGCAGGCACGAGTAGTCGGAAGGTAACCTCTTGCCCCACAAAAGACTCCGGGTCTTCGATACCAAACAATTTGAGAACTGCTGGTGAAAGCATAACTTCATTTCCATTACCCATATCCTCTTCAACGAATGTATCACCAAAAGAATCCGTAATACCCGCATAGCGAAGGTACGCCGGTTCAGCACCTTGAATAAAAATATTACCCGTAAGACCTTTGTAGGTAATGAGTGCCGGATACCGAGCGAGTGGTGCTGCGTCCTGAATATGCTCAATACCTTCAAAGTGTTCAATAACATCATCTGTAATGGACAGATTGCGTGCACCAGTGGCAGACACACCCAAAGAAAGAAGACTGTCGCCAAAGACGATTTGTTCGAGAATGATTTGTTGAAGTCCAAAGCCCAAACCCACGAGGACAACCACAGCTCCGGTACCCACACCCATACCAAGAATGGTGAGCCACGTACGAAGTGGGTTTGTCTTAAACATACGCGTCGAAAGACGCGCGAGATCCGCTACTTGCATATATCACTATATAGTATAGAGAAAATAGAGAATA
>CAYRMF010000031.1:5434-6771 GCA_964425475.1 uncultured Candidatus Saccharibacteria bacterium
TCTATTTCTTACGCCTTGTAGCTCACATCAATGCCGAGTGAAATGAGTTTTTCCATGTATCGTGAGAGTTCTTCTGCAATTTTCTCTTCAAGGTGAAGCCCTCCCTGTTTTTGTGTTGCAAGGAGCTGATTATGAAATTCCTTCTCACCATGAATACCAGAAAGTCGGTCAGCAATCATGGTGGTGAGATTTATTTCCATTGCTTTTGAAAGCGGTATGTGATGATACTCAAGAAGATACGCACGGACGCGTTCAGCAAACTTGTGTTGCGCAAAAAATGCTGCATCAGATTCATTGTCACTTCGAAACCGTTTTACATCTACAGATTGTTGCACAAGTGACACCGATACCGACGCCATGTGCTCAGCTACCTTTCGATCAATACCAACACCTCCTTCGTCATACTTTTTTACAAGTGCATCGACAAATAACTTTTTATGAATTTTACCTTTGATGAGCAAGTTGATTGCCTTTTCAATGCGGATGAGCTGGTTGAAACTATAATCCTGCGTGAGGAAGTTGGTCAAACTTTTCACCCGAAGGGTGTCAACTGAGTCGTAGGGGAAAAGGCGTGCGAGTTGTTCAAGCTCGGTCACGATGGTCTCACCCTCTTTTACGGGCTTTATCTGCTTGCGCTGCGGGTTAACCACCTCACGCACAATAAAACCGTCTTTGAGGTAGTACACGCGGTGCGCGTACGAGAGGTGCGCTGCATTGTGTGACACCATGATGATGGTGCGCTTGTCGAAAGTGTTGATTTCGTCAATTTTGTCCATCACCTGCTGTGTGGAGACACTATCGAGGTTACCGGTGGGCTCATCGGCGAGAAGTATCTGGGGATCATTGACCATCGAACGTGACACCGATACGCGCTGTTGCTGACCTCCCGAGAGCATTGAGGGAATTTTATGGGACACCATACCCACACCAAACCTATCGAGGAGCATCTGGGCACGGCGCTCACGTGCTGATTTGTTGGCATCACAAAAAATCATAGGGAGCGCCACATTATCGAGTACCGAAAGCGAACCGATAAGGTTGAATGATTGGAAGATAATACCCATCACATGTCGCTGAAAATATACGCGCTCTTGTGGTGGATATGAGTAAATATCGTCACCCCGAATGAGAAGTGTGCCATCACCTGGTGGAAGAGACCCCTGTATCGCATACATCAAGGTCGACTTACCGCACCCCGAAGGACCAAAGAGGATAATATACTCTCCCTCATAAATGTCCGTATTCACATGCTGGAGTGCCTTGAACTCGTTTGACTTCCCTTTATTGTAGGTAATCGTGAGGTCACGACAGACGATGAGTGGTTTTGCCATACGTTA
>CAYRMF010000031.1:6871-12662 GCA_964425475.1 uncultured Candidatus Saccharibacteria bacterium
ATATTTTTAACCCATCCGAAGGTGCTCTCGAAGTTCTCAATGATAATGTCAATGATGTTTTTTTCCTGAATTGGAGTGAAGAGCACGAAATTTTCTGACTTTATTTTGTTGTTCGATTCATCAGCACACTCGAGCCAGAACTGGTACACCGTCGCCGGTGCAAAGTCGACAATCACCTCGGTGTGTTGCATGCTGAAACCGCTGTCCTTTGAATCGATAACGGTTGGGTCAACTCCGCCCGTGATTCCCTCTCGGTACGAGAGCGCACAGTGCGCCGGCTCATCGGTGAGCCACTCGATGATAGTTTGAATGCGCGATTCACCTCCTGGGAAAAGGGTTGATTCATTCGTAACATTGCTGATAATTGGTGGTGCGGTGTCCTTCACCGTCACAAAGGTAATCGGTTGACTCTTGACACGGTCACCACCTGCATTTTCCGCAATTACAAAAGCAACATACCGAGTACCCAAGGTGAGGTCTGAGATCCGCATTTGGTGTGTGGATGCGAGCGTTGGGCGACCGATGGAATTTTGTGTTCCCTTTGTGAGGTCTTGGTACTCAATGAGCGCTTTTGCGGGGACCGTGGTGTCCCATGCAAGTGTCGCTGAGTCCTCCTCCACCTTAAGGATACGGAGGTTTTTGATATCAGGACGCGACGCTTTGGTCTTAAAGGTAAAGTCACGACTCTCCCCTTCAATGGCGTAGCTGTCCTTTGAGCGAACCTTAAAATGGTACTCGGTGTATGGATCGAGACCAATGAGACGTACCTCATGGTCGAGCGTATCTCCTCCTGTACTTGCTTGTGAGTATGCGTACTGTCCCTCAGTATACGTATCCGCGGGTGAAAAGAGCACCTCAGAACTTGCAGGGCGGTCGGTTGTCCACTTAACGAGCGCACTCGTCGTTTCCACAATCACTGTCGGAGGTCCCACAATAGTAAGGTCTTCAGTGATACCTTGAATCGCCTTTACGGTCTCATTGAGAATTTCCTGCAATTTTTCGGGAGAATTGATTTGTTTGATTTGCTCAAGTACCTCTTGTACGGTCTGTGACTCGGATTGTGATTGTGACTGTGATTCTGACTGAGACTGACTTTGACTTTGAACTGTCTGACTCGTTTCGGTCTGCGTTTCTTTTCCCTCCCCTGCCTCGGCGCCTGATTGTGGTGTGCCTTCGGTGAGTACTTTATAGTTTGCTGAAATACCTTGGTTACCATCAACATCGGATGACACAACACGGAAGTAGTATGTACGTCCTGGCTCTAGTTTGTTGAGCGTCACGGAATGCTCTGTTTTATCTGCAGTTGGAATACGCACGATACCGTAGTCTTCTTGAAGACCGTAGTTGATTGTCGAGTCAGCATCTTCATCTGTTGTCCACGTAATGGTCACCGTGTCTTCCGCGACGTTCGTTATTTGCACATTCGTGATATCGGGAGGTACCGTATCTGCTGCATATACGACAGGAAAGACTTGCGCATAGTACGCAATACAAAAGAGCGTCAGTACCGCTGAAAAAAGCGAACGATTCATGAGATTATACCTCTATCATAAGTAATTCCACGCGAATACGGAATGCTTGTACGTAGGATAACTTATTGCATCGCTCAAATTAGAAATCATTTATTGCATAAAAGATATTGGTGCCAAAGTGTGGTACACCGGCAACACCATATGGAACTGCAATACCCCAGAAAAGTTGGTCAATAAGTGGTGTGAGTGAGATTGGTTTTGCGAGATCGACATTGTAATTCGCAGTACTTGAACCAAGTGCGGTACAGTTCGTGCAGGTGTTATACGTAAAGGTAGAAGTTGCAAAATGTTGCCGGTTCACTGGAATAACTGAAATACTCCCATCACTCAGGTCGGTACCCTCGAGTGAAATATCAATACCGTCATTCCCGAGGTTTTGAATGGTGGTGGTTGCGTTGTATGAACCAGTATCCGCATTGACCTCAAGTGCACCGTAATTGATGCTTGTATCAACGGTGAGCGCTCGGAGCGTAACCATGTCAGGAGAGTACGAAGTCGTTGAACCGACAGCTCCTCCAAGGTCAGCCACCTCAAGTGCTGCGGTCCACGCATCACCCGCGTACGTACCCGCATCAGTTGGGTTTGCAAAGTAGTAGATGTCTGCGTAGCAGACAATATCACAGGAGTCACCGGCACAGTTCGTGTAGGAGCACGTTCCACCCGTGGTCGTCATACGGTAGCAATTGTTGTCGTCCGGTGCACAGGTATACCCCACGCCCGCAACAGGACCATTTTGATAGAACGTAGTCGTCGCAGGACCAAGGTCGGTCCACCCATTCATGTCACTCACCGTTCCGGTCGCGTACACGCGTGTGGTTGTGCCCGGCATGAGCGTGATATCGAGTCCACCGTTGAAGTCGAGCGAGGTAATGTTTGGAGTAAAGCGTAGGTTGAGTTCGGCAACGTGTGAGTAGGAGTCGAGATCGGTCCCTTCATTCGATACTCTGAAGCAATAGTTGGAATCGGTAACGTCTGCTGTCGGTGTGAGAGCATATTCGAGTTCAGTATAGGTGTTTTGCGGGAGCGTGATATTGCCGGTGTTGTTACTCCCCTCTTCAACAATTTGGCCACTTATAAATGTACCGTCACCGCCAAGTACGTCAGTTGTGGGATCCAGGTCAGCGAAATGTGTGGACGATTGCATACAGAATGCACTTCCCGTACAACTTGCTAGGTTTGGTACTTCCACAAAATCGTTGTAGTTAACTGCCTCACAGCTCGGTGATACTCCCTTTGGCGCAAATTCAATTTCATAGTTTTGGTTGTCTCTCTGAGTTCCTGTATTTTCCACAAGAAAACGAGCGCGTACGATATCGCCGATATCGATACCCGTAGCAGGAGTGTTGAGCGCTCCACGCCATGATGCGCCACCGGGCACCTGTTCACCACCAAAGGTAGTGGTTGGTGTTGTTGCCGTAAGTGTACGCGAGGTATACACATCCCATGCGCCATGGTATGACCACAATGTGTAGCCCACACCTCCTGTGGTGTATCCACCACCATCAGTCGCACTCGTGGTTGCCACGACACTTCCGTCCTTTCTGAGCGTCACAAACATAGAATCGTCGGTATCCCAATCTACCTCAACCTCATACCATCCCGTGCTGTACGTCACAGTGGTCGATGCAAGTACCGTACCCGACGTGTCGCGATGAAGGACATCCTTTGCGAGAGAAAGGCGGTCGACTCCAAAGAGTTCAAGACAAACAGCATAATTGTGTGTTTGATCCTGTGTACCAAAGAGTGTACACATTTCATCACCCGAACCTGAGGCGGTATCAATATATGCCATAGTACGGAGTGTCTGTCCTTGCTGTACTACATCACCATCGATGTACATACCTCCCGTGTCAGTCTTGCCGTTTACCGGATCACTTGCGACGAGTTTATACGAACGTTCGTATGCACTAGTACCCGAAGTAGTAAATTCAGGAGTATCGCCGATGTATGCGGAAAGTCCATTTTCATACGTATCTGCAAATGCAAACGTCGTTGTTGCAACACTTCCATCGCTCACACCGTTGTTGCCGTAGTACATGTATATTTCTGTATCAGTTGAAGTTGCAAGTGTTGGTACTTCTACCCACACCACTGCTTGAGTACTTCCTGTATAGGTCTCGGTAAAGTGCGAAATGAGCGTCGTTCCATCACTCGAAGTAAAGCGCAAATCTTCAAAGTCAGGTTGCATGTCTCCTGTCTCATGTGTCACGGTAAGTTTCACTGTTGCGTTGGTATATGCTACAGGATCTGCGTTCGTAATCGTGACACGCTTGCGCTTTGTCCACGAGAGGTCATACCACTCACTATCGGGCACGCTTTCCCCACCGTCATCATTGCGGAAGCGATACGCAGACTGCTGGGTAAGGAGACAGGAACTGTCATCCCAATGGATTGAACTACACGCATCAGCACCATCAATATCAAAGTACTCACCATCGAGATTCCCTGTGTGTCCGGTGAGCGTCCATGTGCTTGGAGTCGTACCCACCACCTCAATGTTTGCACCAGTGATTGCAGTTGTTGTTGCAAAGGACGTACTGGTAATCGTGAGCCCAGCATTGTAGTTGAGTGTCGTTGAAGAGAGCGTAATGAGTGATCCACCGTTTACCACGAGGGTGAAATTACCTTCTGAAAGTGAGGAGATGAGGGTATTACCACTGAGCGTGAGGCCGTCTGCATCCATATCGTCAAAACTGTAGTAAAGCGCATTTACGGTTCCCCCAAGAATATCCATAGTGTACGTACCACTTCCCTGATTACCAATCATGGTATCAAAGCCGTTTGCACCCACGATATTGAGTGTGCCTCCAGTAAACGTGGTCGTGGCCCCCTGTGCCATATACACATTCACCTGGCGTGGTGAGCCTCCGATACCAAAACCGTCGAAGTCTTTTGCATAGCTCCAGTAGTCGGCACCTGTGGTACGGAGATAGTTACCGTAGAGGTAGAGTGCACCACTCACGCCTGCATGGTCTTGTGAGTAGAAGGAACTGAGCGTGTCAGCCATAGTGATGGTGCCCGCACTGTCCCATGCGCGGAGCGCAGTTGAAGAGCCCACAATGACATTGTTGTAGGTATCGCCACCGCTTGTTTTTGTGTTGATCGTGTACCCGGTACCGGAATTAATCGTGAGAGTACTCCCCGTCCACGTGGTCGCTCCCCCACCCACGTAGTTGGTGAACACACCTCCCACGGTGAGTCGCGTGCTCGAACTCTGGGTGAAGCTCGTCGCGCTCGTGAGTGAGAAATTACCTGAAGTTGTTGCATTCCCAGAAATAGTCCACCCACCGCCTGCACTCGCGAGAGCGACGTTGTAGAACACTGAGTTTCCTGGATTGATTGTTTCGCCCGTATCGCTCGAGTTGAAGAGGATTGTTCCGCTTGAGTGGTTGAATGAGCCACCGGTATTGAGGAACGAACCGGCTATAGAAACGGTACCCGATGCGAGGTTGAGACTACCGCTTTCAATACCGAGGGTACCCATGAGGGCGACGTTCGTGTCGGTCATCGTGTACGTACCGGTGCCCGCAATCGTGGTACTGCCGAGGTCTGAGCCATGGAGCGTCAAAAATCCTGAAGAGCTACTTCCATAGAGACGGAGCGTTCCACTATTGTGCGTAAAGGTGCCGTTGTTCACAAAATTCCCACCAACGGAGAGTATCCCCGTTGGTGCGGAGACTGTTCCCTGCATGATGGTGAGGTTGCCTGTTGTGGTGGAGTTTGTACTGAGATATGACCAGCTCCCTGAGCCGTTGAAGGTAGTGGTCCCAAAACTCGAACTTCCCGTGCGGACACTCTTTGCGCCACTCGCCGTGAAGTACATACTCCCTCCATTCTGCGTAAAGCTCCCTCCCGTATTGAGGAATGAGCCACCGATTGTCGTCGTTGCTGTGGGGAGCGTGAGCGCACCCTGAGTAATGGTGAGGTCGTTCAAGGCAGTCATGAGACTGTCGGACACACTCCAACTTCCTGAGCCATTGAGTGTGAGATTGTAGAATGCGTTTTGATTTGTATCGATGGTTCGCGAAGCACCACTCGTCGTGAAGGTGAAGGTTGAGGTCTCTGCATCGATGGATGCGCCACCACCACTTACGAGACTCCCGCCTATGCTGTGCGATTCAGCTCCCGTTGCATCGAACACCGCGTTTGAAAAGAGCTCCAGTGTGCCATCATGTGCAGAACCACCACCGCCTCCAGAGACAGTTACGTTTCCACCCGGACGGAATGTCTTACTATTCCACACAATCAATTTTGTGTTT
>CAYRMF010000032.1:0-1755 GCA_964425475.1 uncultured Candidatus Saccharibacteria bacterium
GACTGTTCTTCAATCAAAGTATTACTGAAGAATTACAAACTCTCCGATGACATCGCGTTTCGTTTTGGCAATCGTGGGTGGGAAAGCTATCCACTCTCGTCAGAGACATACGCACAGTGGGTGCACGCGCACCATGGGGACGGGGAAACCATCAACCTCTTCATGGACTTTGAGACGTTTGGTGAGCACCAGTGGGAAGATACGGGTATTTTTAATTTTCTCAGTGCACTTCCCGAGAAAATCCTTTCGCATGGAGAGACGAGCTTTAAGACTGCAAGCGAGACCGTAGAGTCGTACGGTTCTGTGGGTGAAATTGACGTCCCGCATATTCTCACGTGGGCAGACACCGACCGCGACCTTACCGCGTGGGTGGGGAACGATATCCAGCGCGATGCGATTTCTGCAATCTACGGAATGGAGTCTGACGTGCTTAAGACAGGTGATTCAATAATTATAGAAACATGGCGCAAGCTACAAACGTCAGATCATTTTTACTACATGTGTACCAAGTGGTCTGAGGACGGTGATGTGCACGCGTACTTCAGTCCGTACCAATCCCCATATGATGCGTATATCGCTTTCATGAATGCCTTAAGTGATTTACAATTAAGGGTATCGCAGGCATTAACGCCAAAGGAGGTGATAACGCCGATCAGCGTCCGCAAAAGTTTCTGGAGTCGTGTGTGGGAATGGATACGCACACAGTTTGGAAAACTTCGCGAACGTGTTTTGCGAGTAGGAGAGCGGTTTCGCTCTCGCACATTTTAATAATCTAGTTCATTGAGTTCTTATGCCCACAAAAAAAACAGAAGCGACGACCGCAGTAAAGGTCAAGAAGGCACCGGCAAAAGCGGTCGCAAAGACGGTAGCGAAGAAGCCGGTAGCAAAGGTATCAAAGTCAAAGCCAGAGATCGTGTGCGCCCCCGGGGAGCAGTGCTTCTGGACAACCGACGGCCGTGTCCTCGCGAACCTTGTTGAACTCCGCGACGCACTTGCTGAGATGGATGAAGAGGTGTTTACACACCATGTCACAGAAGAGCGTAATGATTTTGCTGATTGGGTTGAGCAAGTACTCGGTGATGCTGAGCTTGCGAAAGCTATGCGTAAAGCAAAGAAAGCGGGGAAGGCGTATGATCTTGTCGTAACGCGACTTCGCATTTATAGCGTTTAGTGTATGGCCCGTTCTGTTACACTTGGGAACGGGAATCTTCTCGTGGGTCTTGATCAGCGAGGTCAGGTGCGCGACTTTTATTTTCCCTTTGTGGGTCATGCAAACCATGTGAGTGGCGCGAGTGGTTCATTTGTGCACCGCGTTGGTGTGTGGGTGGACGGTACCCTTAAGTGGCTCTCCGACCCATCATGGTCGGTTGAGGTACGCTATACAGAGTCGTCGGGTACGAGCGATATCTACGCCAAGAACTTTGAGCTCGGGGTGACGCTTCACTTTGTTGATGCGGTCCATAATGAAAAAAATGTTTTCATACGAAAGATAACCATCACCAATGAACGCGATTCTGCACGTACTATAAAACTCTATTTTGGGCAGGAGTTTCGTATTACAGAGTCGCGTCGTGGTGATACCGCGTATTATGACCCGCGCGTTCATTCCATCGTTCACTACAAAGGCCATAATGCGTTCTTGGTGTATGCAACAATAGGAGGCACACCGTTTGCAAATTACAGCGTCGGACTTTTTGATATTGAGGGGAAAAAGGGTACCTATACCGATGCAGAGGATGGAGCGCTCTCAAATAA
>CAYRMF010000032.1:1855-10452 GCA_964425475.1 uncultured Candidatus Saccharibacteria bacterium
TTGCTGAATACAAGCGTTCACTCGCGGTCATGCGTACTCATGCCGACAACCGAGGAGGTATCATTGCCTCATCCGATTCTGACATGCTCAATCAGGGACGCGACGCCTATGCGTATGTATGGCCACGTGATGGAGCTATTATTGCAAACACACTCGATCGCGCGGGGCATATAGATGTGACACAACGTTTCTTTACCTTTATGTCACAGTGCATGGAGCCAGGAGGATACCTCATGCACAAGTATCGCGTGGACGGTGTTTTGGGAAGCTCGTGGCACCCGTGGCTACAACGGGGCGTGTTTCGCTTGCCTATTCAGGAAGATGAAACAGCGACCGTTATTCACATGCTTGCTGAGCACTATGCAGTGGCCCATGACCTCGAATTCATCGAGTCGCTCTACAATCCGTTCATCGAGAAGTGTGCTGACTTTATGAACGACTACATCGAACCAGAAACAGGTTTGCCGTCTGATTCGTACGACCTCTGGGAAGAGAAGTTTGGTTCTTCTACGTACACGGCATCGTCAGTGTATGCGGGGCTTATGAGTGCTGCAACACTTTCCGCACTGCTTGGGAAGCGCGAACAAGCAACAAAATATCGTGAGACAGCGATGCGCATCAAGGATGCGATACTCACGTATCTCTTTGACGTCAATTCAGGGATATTCATCAAGAACGTGCGACACGAACAGGGGAAGCTTGAGTACGACCGAACGCTCGATATGAGTAGTCTCTTTGGTGTTGTCTTTTTTGGAGTACTCGACGTACATGACAAACGGGTACAATCGAACTTTGCAAAAGTGATTGAACGACTCAAGGTACCAGGTCCCTTTGGAGGTTTTATGCGATACGAAGGAGATAAGTATTACAAGACGAGTGAGAGCGCTCCATCAAACGCGTGGTGTATTACGACACTCTGGATTGCACGGTACTACATTCGTATTGCAAAGAGTAAGGTAGAGCTCGAGCGTGCCATGGAAATTCTTAATTGGACATGCGACCGCGCGACTCCGAGTGGCATTCTGCCCGAGCAGATACATCCGTTCACTGGCGAACACCTTTCCACCGCGCCTCTCGTGTGGAGCCATGCAGAGTTTGTGATTACGGTAGATGAGTATTTGAAAAAAATAGCAACGCTTAAGGATAGATGTTAGTTGTCTAAAGGGTGAGATGAAAAACCGCGAGCCTGAGAGCTCGCGGTTTTTCGGAGTTGTCTTTGATTTAAAATGAAAACGGCTCAAACAAAAAAGCCGTTTTTTTGTTTGAGCCGTGGTCGGTCCTCACTACTGATTGGTGGCAGACCTCGCTGACGTTGCTTCGAGCCACAGAGACAAAAGGTAGACGCCAACCCCAAAAAGCGTGAGAGCAAAAAAGGAAGTTGAGATTACATAAATCAAATCGGTATTCTTTTGCACCTGCATGTCTTCTACGATCTTGTAGACAACCAGTCCAGCAAAGAATATTGTGGATATGAAGACAGGAGGAAGCGACCTATCTGGGTCGCTTGTGTAGAGGTTGCCATTACGCAAATGAATCCACCACACGATACTGAGGATGATGGCAATTGCGAGTATTCCCAAGAGCATTGAGTTCATGTTTGTTCCCTGAAAAGAGCGCCCTTCACACCATGTGTCGGGTATGTTCAAGCAACATACTATGCAATTTTGAGCTCGAAATCAAGGATTTGTATGCTCATCCAAGATTCACAATACACTCGACGAGGACAAAGCGTGGTCCTTTGTGAATGTGGTTATTAGAATTAAAAAAGGCCAGAGCGTGCTCGGCCTTTCTTTCGATTATGGCTTTCACCACGATTACGACCCGAATACGTCGTCACAGATCCCGACGATTTCACCAACATCGGCATCGCTCAGTTCGCGAGTGATTCCGTGACCCTCGTCTTCCGGATTTGACGGTAGTAAGTGCAGTTCATGTCGTATGGCCGGGTTATCGAACCAACTCGGCCGTTCCGGTGTTTCGTTTAGCATCTTGCCTCCTTGGAAGTAAAAGAATTACTGAAACAAAAAGTTACCAGATATACGTAATTATAAGTTTCTATTCCTCCTTCTCTCAAAATAAACAGTGTTCAAAAAACATAAACGTGCTAATACACAGTATAACGCATGAATTTATGAAATTAAAGATTCACAATACTCTCGACAATGATAAATGTGAGCCAAAAGATGGCGAGCGCGAAGGATTCGCGGTGAGTGATGATTTTCCCCGAGCGCATGAAACTGAAGAGGATGAATGCGGACGATACCATGAAGACTCCCGCGACATAGATGATGGTGGTGGGGAAGGCAAATGGGCTGATGAGTGCAAGGAGACCCACGACGACCGTGGCATCAGCGAGAACGGTCCCGAGCACGTCGCCGAGCGCGAGTGAGTCATGCTCGTGTTTCATTGCGTGTATGGAAAATGAGAGCTCGGGTATCGAGGTACCCAGCGCCACGACAAGCATGCCGATGAGTACGGGACTGATGCCGAGGATACCCGCAATCGAGGTGGCTGACGAAACGGTGAAATGCGCGCCGAGGAGGAGAAGTGTGATGCCCAGTATGAGGAAAAGTGCATCGAGTAACTTTTGCGGGCGCACCGCAGTGCGCCCGCCGACGCCTGTTGTGTGTTTGAGCGTGATGCCGTAGAAAACGAGTCCCGCAATGATGAGGGCCAAACCATCGACGCGAGAGAGATGTCCATCGAGCCCGAGCACGATAGGGATGAGAAGCAAGAATGGGTAGAGCGCGTGACTCACGAGTATTTTGCTCTCTACGCGGAGTGGGCGTCGCGCAACGAGCGTAATGAGCGCAATGATGATGGTGAGGTCAGCGACGTTTGAGCCGAGGAGCATACCGAAGCCAAACTCAGGGACTCCTTCGAGTGCAGCATTGAGCGCTATGAAGGTCTCGGGAAGAATAGAGATAATCGCAACAATGATGAAACCCACCGTGTACTGCGACAGGTGAAAACTGCGCGCAATGAGCGATGCGTACTTTGTAGAGAGTGTCGCACCCCGCACGATACAGAGAAGCGCAAAGATGAAGATGCAGAGTTGAAGTATCATAGACATATATATTGTACACCATTAAATCCAAATTTTTTGCGAAGGCCGGTCCATAGGCAGAGAATGTACCGTATAGTGAACACCTGTTACGTATACGGTAAATTCCATATAACCAAAAATTAGGACATCGGATGTCCTAATTTTTGGGGTGGCCTTGTGTGCTTGTGACTGTGATTTTAATTCATTGCTGTAGCAAACAATTAAAGTCGGAAAGATACTTGTGCCTCATAAAATTTTTGCCTGAGCGCGCTCGATATAGTAGTATAAAAAACGGAGATATACGTAGTACATCATAATAAATCGCTGTAAACTCGCAGTTACCATAAACCGTAGTTAACGTGGAGTCGCATCATGTCGTCGCACACCAGTTTCAAAGCAACAGTGAAGTCTTTCGTTTTCGTATTGGCCGTCCTCTCCGTGCTGATTGTCGGCTTGGCTTTCAAGCTCGGCTTTGGCCTGTCGGAAACCTTGGGGGCGCTCAGTCTCAACATCCTGCCGGCAATCATGATTGCCTTGGTCTTCATGCCAATCCTGATTGAAGTGCAACGGGAATCCTTCGCGTTCATCACGCGATTTGTCGAGTGGCTTTTCTCTCGGGTATGGATTGCGTGACACAGTCGTTCACACACCCCCGCGGGCACCCCAGTGCCCGCTTTTTTGTACCCCAATTTCACCACAATCTCTCATTAAAGGACGACGTCGTACGTCGTCCGTGAAGGTGGTGAATGTAGGGGTTTTGCTATGGACGACGTACGACGTCGTCCATAGCAAAGTTCAACGTTTCTGAGGTTGGTCCTCGGGTAGAGTATTTACCGTATAGTGAACACCTGTTACGTATAGGATAAATTGGTTTTCGATTCTCTAGGGATGATGGATACAGAGTTCCCGAGATCGGTTTTGGATGTCAGAGGAAAAGTACATTATTTTTTCATATTTCCAACTCCAATTTGACAACCCTTGCGTTTAATCATTTTTTGTTGTACTGTTCATTAAATTTCATAGTTCTCCAGTTCAAAGCTCTCCAATTTGTACGAAATAATGGCTTAATTTGGTCGATTTCGACCAAGGAATTTTCTGAGTATGGACAAAATCCAAGAGACAATGAGTAATACCACGTTTAATACGGCAATCCGCGATAGTTTTGGAAGTGTCGTTGAGGGTGAACTTGCAAAAGGGGCGGGGCTTTCAATCATTCACCTTATAGATGCCCTCATTGAACACGCCCATGCAGTGCGGGCATCCGATATACACATCGACCCTTTTGATACAGGTGTTGCCGTCCGCTTCCGTATAGACGGTTTACTGCAAGATGCGCATCAATTTCCTCTCATAATTCACAATGAGATTATTTCACGTGTGAAAATTCTGTGCGGTCTGCGAACCGATGAACATCAGATGGCTCAAGACGGACGCTTCCGCGTACAGCTTCACGACGAAACACCTATTGATGTGCGCGTGTCCATTGTACCGGTATCGCATGGAGAAAACGCAGTTTTACGATTACTCTCTGAATGATGCACAGTCGTTTTCACTTGAGAGTCTCGGATTCACTCCGGAGAACATAGCTCAGATAGTTGAGTCCATCAAAAAACCATACGGTATGATTCTCGCGACGGGGCCAACAGGGAGTGGAAAGACGACGACACTCTACACACTCATCAAGATGCTCAATGCAAAGAGCACGTCAATTCTCACCATTGAAGACCCAGTGGAGTACTCCATCGCGGGAATAAATCAGATTCAGGTCAATCCGCGCACAGGACTCACCTTTGCAAACGGGCTTCGCAGTATGCTCCGCCAAGATCCTAATACCATTATGGTGGGAGAAATTCGTGATGAGGAAACAGCGGGACTTGCGGTCAACATTTCGCTCACGGGACACCTTGTTTTTTCAACCCTCCACACCAACGATGCGGCGACCACACTTCCTCGTCTTCTCGACATGAAAGTGGAGCCATACCTCATTGCGTCAACGGTGAATGTCGCCGTAGGTCAGCGCCTCTTGCGTAAACTTTGTAATGCATGTAAAGAGGAAAAAACGCTCACACCTGCTGAAGTAAACAGCCTTGATGGGTTTGTCCCTAAGAAACTTCTTTCCGCAGGAAAGAGTGTCTTTGAGAGCAGGGGATGTGCCGAGTGCCGCGGCACCGGCTACCGTGGGCGCATTGGTATTCAAGAGGTACTCGTGGTCACTCCGGCTATTCGTGATGCCATACTGCGTCGCGCATCATCTTCAGAATTGCGCGCAATCGCAGTACACGAGGGCATGGTTCCGATTGTGGTGGACGGATTTAAAAAAGTCTTGAGTGGCATGACAACTATTGAAGAAGTGCTTCGCATGCGTTACGAGTAAATAAAACAATATGTACACCCTGAAAAATATAAAAAACAGAATACAGAAGTACAGCGAGCGCATAGAAGCTCACCCATTCTTCAACTCGTCATTTTTCCTCAGTTTTTCTACGAAGGAGCAAATCATTTTTGCGAAGCGTCTCTCAATGGTGCTCCGCTCGGGGATGCCCATTTTGCAGGGACTCCGCATGCTCGAAGAGGAAGCACACTCACGTTCAATGGCGCGTATTGCGAAGAGTCTTGCAGACGACGTATCAAATGGTCTTACCCTCTCAAGTGCACTCAAAAAATTTGAAGATACCGTTGGAGAATTTTTCGTCAACATCGTCCGCGTTGGAGAAACATCGGGTACACTCCCTGAGAACCTTGAATACATTGCACAAGAGTTAAAGAAAAAAAATGATCTCCACAGGCAGGTAGTAGGAGCACTCGTCTACCCGCTCATCATCGTACTCGCCACTACAGGTATCACGGTCATGCTCATTGTGTACATTTTTCCAAAAATTCTACCGATATTTCTCAGTCTCAAAGCCACACTCCCACTCTCGACTCGACTCCTCATTGTGGTGAGTAGTTTCTTGACTGCATACGGGCTCTGGATACTGTTCGGTCTTTTTGTCTTCGTTGTCGTGTACATACTTCTTCTAAAAAACAGACGATTTCACCTTGCGGTTGACCACGTACTCGTCCGTCTGCCCATCTTCGGGCCTTTGTCGCAATACTACAACCTTGCCAATATGTGCCGTACGCTCAGCCTGCTCCTGAAGAGTGACGTGCGCATTGTGTCAGCACTCGATATCACAGCGGACAGTATCAAAAATCATGCGTACCGCAAAGCACTCCGTGCGGTGGGTGAGTCGGTTATGAGTGGACAGCGGGTTTCGGTGCAGTTGAAGAAAGACCACTTACTTTTTCCGCCACTCCTCACGCAGATGATACAGGTTGGAGAATCAACGGGGAATCTGAGTGATTCACTCATGTACCTCTCAGATATGTACGAATCAGAAATCAACGATTGGACAAAAAATCTCACGAGTGTTCTCGAACCGGTGCTCATGCTCACCATGGGGCTCCTCGTTGGGTTTATCGCGATTTCAGTTATTACACCTATATATGGCATTACACAAAACCTTCAACGATAAGAGAGTGTCTAGCACACGTGGGTTCACGCTCATTGAAGTGCTTATTGTGCTCACGCTCATCACTATGATTGCGGGACTGTCACTTTTTTTTAACATCGACATGTACCGTGGCGATTCTTTCCGTGCGGAGCGAAACATTCTCGTCGTCGCGCTCCAAACCGCACGTGCCGATGCGCTCAACAATATCAATCAAAAGAAACATGGGGTGGCTATCAATCCCACAGGGTATGAAGGATACGTGGTGTTTGAGGGAAACAATTTTGCGAGTTCAGAACCCAATACACGTAAAGAAATACCCGCATCATACGGTATCGAGCTCGATGCATTGTCACCCGATGAGGTTGTATTTTCGCAGTTGAGTGGCAACGCAAATTTTGAAGGTGAGATTATCCTTATTGACCCGCTCCGGAACGCATCAGCAACAATAGCAATAAACAATGAAGGCAAAATTGGATGGTAACAGAATAGGTGGATTTAGCACGCTCGAACTCGTCATCGCGCTCGCGCTTTTGATTGTGGTTATTGTGGGGGGACTCCATGCCAATATTGCTGCTCAATATTGGTCGATGACCTCTGAGACGAGTAATGAAGCGCTCTACAAAGCGAAGACGCTCATCGAGACAGCACGTGCCGTTTCAGGTGCAAACTTCCAGAGTGTGTCTTCAACACCGCTTACGCGGGCCGAGAATCCCGATGACCCTGCGGATGCCGCGTGTATCTCCGGTGGAATGTGCTACCACACACGCAGTACAGTATTTGATATCTCATCGTGTTCAAAATATGTTGAGGCGTACGTTGAGTGGAGTTTGGGAGGGCGCTACCCCACCTCGACTGCAACGCTCTATACCAATCTCACCGACAATGAAGAAATAATCGCACTCGGTGGCGACTGCATACTCAATGAACCAAGTGGTGCGTGGGGAAGTGATGACCCAGAAACGGTGGGGAGTGCAACGCTCTCACCACAGCTGACCTTGGGGATGGACGTGCTCCAAAAAAGAATTTACCTCGTCTCCGCAAGCGCTCCACAATTTCGCGTTTTCAAAACGCCAAACGTAGTCGGACAAAACCCTTCACTTCTCGGGTCAACATCTGGAATGGGTTTTCGTCTCAATGGAGTTGATACCGTGCGTGACCTTTCTACCGGTCGCACGTATGCCTTCGTGACACAGCATGCGTCTACGTCGCAACTTGCGGTGATTGATGTGACTGATGCTTCTGCACCGAGTCTCATTTCAAAACGTACGCTCGGGGGTGTGTCTCAGACAGGTTCGTACCCTGAAGGGTGGCGTGTCTTTGCATACAGTGGGCGATTGTATGTCACGACACGAGAGACGACCGGTCCTGAACTTCATATTTTCAATATCAATAACCCCACACAACCGGCTGAGGTGGTGAGTGCTACGACGGAGCTCAATCGCACGGTGAATGATCTGGTGGTGCGTGAGGAGGAGGTAGGAGGAAGTGTGCACCGCTATCTCTTTATGGCAGCGGATGCCAACACGAAGGAACTCGCTGTGTATGATGTGACCGGCGATGCTCCCGTAGAGCGAAATGCGGTCGATTTGCCTGGAGATGCTGATGCACTCACCCTCTTTATTACCGGCGATCGACTGTACCTCGGTCGCGCGTCTTCCGGAGAGCCAGAATTATATGCTTTTAACGTGAAGGATTTTATTGCTGGGAACGACACGCCAATCGCCATGAGTGAAGCTGGTACCTCTGTGACGACAATTCGAGGAACGGGAAGTATGCTCACGATAGGAACGTCGAATACCGGAAATGAATTTCAGGTATGGAGTACAGACACAACACTCTGGAATGCTTCGGTGGCAAATTCGGCTCGACTCACCTCATATTCATTTGCACCGCTCGCACCACTCGGTGTTGAGCTCAATACCAACTGGGTGTATGTACTGAGTCAGTCTGCGGTGTCGTCGGAAATACTTAAGGCTATATACGTACCATGATCAAAAAAGGATTCACATTACTTGAGGTGGTTATTTACATTGCGCTCTTCAGCATGCTCATGTCGG
>CAYRMF010000032.1:10552-12341 GCA_964425475.1 uncultured Candidatus Saccharibacteria bacterium
TTCACATTACTTGAGGTGGTTATTTACATTGCGCTCTTCAGCATGCTCATGTCGGGAGTGCTCGTGACCGTATACCAGCTTCTCGAAGCAGGCCGTTCCAACATGAGTGCCGTCGCCGTGCAAGAAGAGGGAACATTTGTGAATAGAAAAATAAGTTGGGCGCTCGCGGGTGCGACCGACATTGAGGTACCCGATCCAAAGACACTCATCATCACACGGCCTGACCTCGGCGCGCAGAGTCCGATAGAGATAAAAGAAGAAGACGGCATGATGAAAATATCCCGTGGAGGGGCTGCAGCGGTACCACTCACCACGAATGAGCTCGAGGTCACCAATACTGAGATAACCATGTCGACCGGTGGCCCAACTCTCCCCACGTCAGTGCGCATGGAGTATGAGATAGAGGGATACCCATTCTTATTTATTACGTACCTTCACTTTTAATTAATATGAAAACACATTTCCACCACACAAAAGAACACGGTTACATAGCACTCATGGCGACCATCATCATCGCTGCGGTACTCCTCGTGATGAGTGTGGAGGGAAGTATCGCCGGATGGCGTGCACGTTTCAATGTGCTTGGAACCGAGGCAAAGGAACAAGCGTCAGCACTCGCGCAGGGCTGTGCCGACCAAGCGCTTTCGGCCATCATGACCGACCCCTCGTACACGGGAGATGCGACCACAACCACCGATGTGGGTACCTGTCACGTATTCCCGATTGAATTCAATTTTCCGATTGAGGGTGTCGTCAGTATTCGCACACAGGCAGTCGTGCGTGGCTCGTATGCCAACCTCGAAATGCAACTCGACATGAGCGACATCCACATCGACTCAGTACCCGCCGCCCCGACAAAGGGGACCATTGTCGTCATCACCAATGTGGTGAACGATGGGGAAGGCGCACTCCATGCGAGCGATTTCACTATGCACACGAGTGGGGGCAATCCGACCCTCACCTCATTTGCGGGAAGCGAGAGTGGTGTCATCGTGCGCGTGGATCCCGGTGCGTACAGCATCACCGAGGATAGTGTTTCGGGGTATGCAACATCTTTTTCAACCAATTGTTCTGGGAGTATCGATACGGGTGACATCGCATTTTGCACCGTCACCAATGATGACATCACGACGACGCTCACTATTCTTGTGAATGTCATAAATGATAATGGCGGTACGCGCGCGTATGATGATTTTCCTGTGTACATAGATGGTGACTCGGCTGACCCCGGTACTGCGTATACCGTTACTCCAGGATCACACACCGCGAGTGCGGATACGATAGCAAACTACACAGCGTCCGTGTGGGGGTATCAGTGTGATAGTGATGGGGATGTGAATGTACCCGAAGGACAGAGCAAGACCTGTATCATCAACTACAACGATAACCCACCGCCATCACCTTCGTGTGCGGATACGGTGATGATGCTCGACCGCTCATACAGTATGTTTGGGTACCCCGATTATCCAAGTGGCTATACACGATGGATTCCCGACGAAAAAACTGCAGCAAAATCGCTCATTGACCTCTACAGTGGAGTGACGCCAAATCCGAAGATGAGTTTTGGGCGCTTTGGTGATGTGGCCACAGGCCGTAGTGCAGAAATCATTTCACAACTCTCTACGAGCTACTCGGCTATGAAAACAGCGATTGATAATGGTCTGCCCTCAAATCCAATTAGTTATACCAATCTCGAAGCAGCTATCTCGAAGGCGCGCGCAGAACTCAATAGCGCTCGCCACACTCCCGGAAAAGAAAAGGTGATTATCATGGTGTCTGACGGCGAGCC
>CAYRMF010000033.1:0-11956 GCA_964425475.1 uncultured Candidatus Saccharibacteria bacterium
ACTACTTTCTCACGAAAACAGGAGTAGAGATAAGTCGACTTATTGAAAAGATGTCCACGATTGCACAAAAGGATATGAGATAGAGCTCAAAATCCTGATAAATGAAAAACCAGAGAACGTGTCCCTGGTTTTTTGTATGCCCCTACGTTAGTACTACGTCGATAGTTACTCAACAATCGGACGGTCTCCGAGTGAATCGAGAAATAGTCTCGCACAACCAGGACTTGAGCATTTGAAAATAGGTGCATTGCCCAGCGTTGCAACACTTTTCGGTAATATACCAACACCTGTTGGTATAAACATCACCGGTGTTTCGAAGATAACGCGAACGATTGTTCCCGTCTTACAAATTGGACAAAAAACAGAATTGTCATCTTGCATTGGTAATCCTTTTTACTATGTACCAAAGGGAATAGTACCCGCTGAATAGAAAAACGCAACCCGCACCTGCACCAACACAAAAGCCCCTCGCGTGGGGCTTTTGTTGTGGTGAGACATAGAACTAAACATTCTACTTCTCGTATAGCGACTCGGCGTACATGCAACCGAGTTAATACCTCCGCTACTCCTATAGTATATCATCTGTAAAAATACTGCATAGTGGGGATAGGGGGTGCATAAGAAAGCCCCGACGCCGTTGGCGTCGGGGCTTTCTTAAAATGGAGTGATATTTACTTCACTGCATCTTTAAGCGATTTTGCAGCGCGGAACTTTGGTACGCGCATTGCTGGAATATCAATACTTTCGCCAGTTCGTGGATTACGACCTGTGCGTGCGTTTCGGGTCTTCGTTGCGAAGATTCCGAGACCTGCTACTGATACTTCCTTACCCTGCTTCAAGGAAACTGAGATACAGTCGATGAGTGTTTCCACTGCTCGCTCTGCGTCTGCTCGAGTGCCACCTACGACCTCGTGTACCTTGTCAATGATATCTGCCTTATTCATAGTGTATGAAATTTGTTCTAATAGGCGTGAATAATAATGTGCGTTGCACCGGTGCCAAAATATGGCTATAAACAATTATATAGGAGAGTACATAATGCGCAATACACTACCCACAGATATCATCGTGTGGTCTAATACAAAGAGGTCTCCAATGAAATAGAAAAACGCCTGTGATAAAAGTGTGGCAACTTTACATGCACAGGCGTTTTTTCTTACCGAGCGTACTCTACTGCACGTGATTCTCTAATCACATGAACCTTAATTTCACCAGGATATCTGAGTTTTTCTTCGATATCGGTGGCTATACTGCGCGCTAGATTGTGCGCTTCAATATCGGTAATCTTTTCAGGATTGACAATGACACGAACCTCACGACCCGCTTGAATTGCAAATGCCTTTTCAACACCGGGCATCTTTGTTGCAATTTCTTCAAGCTCTGCAAGACGCTTGATGTAATTTTCGATAGAATCTCGACGAGCACCAGGGCGTCCTCCTGAGATTGCATCGGCAACTTGTACAATGATTGATTCGGGTGTGTCGTATGGATATTCCTCGTGGTGAGCGCGCATTGCAATGATAACCTTCTCATCAACACCATACTTCTGGAGAATGCGAATACCAATCTCGACATGTGTTCCTTGAACTTCCTGACTCACTGTTTTTCCAATATCATGGAGGAGCGCCCCTGCACGTGCGACATATACATCTGCACCCACTTCCTCAGCGATGATAGCTGCGATGTGTGCCATCTCCACAGAGTGCCAAAGGACGTTCTGTCCATAACTGGTGCGGAAGTGCAAACGACCAAGAATCTTCACAAGGTCTGGGTGGAGGTTGGTAACCCCTGCTTCATAGGCTGCTTTCTCACCCATCTTGCGAACTATGGTCCCTACTTCGGTTCGTGCTTTTTCTACCACCTCTTCAATTTTTGCTGGTTGGATACGGCCATCAGAAAGGAGTGTTTCGAGTGCAACGCGTGCTATTTCACGGCGTACCGGGTCGAATGAGGAAAGAGTGATGTGCCCTGGTGTTTCATCGATGAGAACATCAACGCCTGTTGCTCGCTCAAAGGCACGCACGTTGCGTCCTTCCTTTCCGATAATCTTTCCTTTGATTTCATCATTTGGGAGTTCGATAGTTGAACTCATAATGTCCACACGAAGAGAATTACCAATTCGGTGAATCGCTGAGGTGATGATATTCCGTGCTTGCTCATCAAATTGCTCTTCTCCACGCATGTGGAGCTTCTGGATACGAGACACAAGGTCTCCCTCATATTCTTTTTCAACTTGCTCAATAAGTCGTGTGTAGGCATCTGGCTTCGTGAGTCCTGCGACTTCTTCGAGTTTTGTGCCGATAGTTTGTTCACGTTCATCAAGGCGGGCCTTGATGTCTTTAATCTGCTCTATTTTGTTTCGCACCGACTCAATTTGTGAGTCGACATCAATTTGTCGTTTGTCGAGCATTTCCTCCTTGCGGATAAGACGCTCTTCAGTTTTTCCTAACTTTTCTTCTTGTTCTTTAAACTCCTGCTTCTTCTCTTTTTCTAAAGTCTCGGCCTTCGCTTCAGCTTTTTCAATTATCTTTATTGCTTTTTCTTCTGCGTCTACAACACGTTCCTTAAGGGAAATTTCAATGGATTCCTTCTGTGTGAGTGCGTGTATGTATCTGAGATAATATCCAATAGCGATGCCGAGTACTCCTGCGCCAAGCGCGAATACAAATGATTCTGGCATACTTTTTATGTGTCGACTGCGATTCTGAATCTACGGGAACGCTGTCGATCACGGATTACTCCTTTCAATAAATCGACAGTATCACAGTACCAGAAGAAGGGGAGTGTGTCTAATAAAACCCCCGTGGCGCCCAAAGGGCGCCACGGGGATTTTCGGTCGTAAAATTATTTGAGAATTGTGTCCACCAGGGTCAAGTTTCTAAGCTCGCTACGCTCAAATTATTTAAGAATTGTGTTCACCAGGGTCAAGTTTCTAAGCTCGCTACGCTCACTAAGAACTTCCTTCTTACAGAAGCGGTACACTTTTCGCAAAAACTGCTCAAAGTCTTGCAAAAGTGCAGTGCACTTTCTCACCCCGGGCTCGTCTGTTTTTGCATTATGAATAGCAAAAACATGACTCCGCCTCTTGGTGGACAACAAAACGAGGCACCAGCCTCGTTTTTCAATTCTCTACTTGAGAATTGTGTCCACCAAGCCATATTTTTTCGCTTCATCGGCGGTCATGAAGAAGTCGCGGTCGGTGTCTTTTTCTACCTGTGCGAGTGACTTGCCAGATGCCTTCGCGAGCATTTTGTTGAGTTGCTCACGGGTGCGGAGGATGTGTCGTGCGGTGATTTCGATATCGGTCGCTTGACCCTGCGTGCCACCCCATGGTTGGTGAATCATTACCTCGGCATTCGGGAGAATACTGCGCTTTCCGTGTGCTCCCTGTGAAAGGATAATTGAGCCCATTGATGCTGCCATTCCAACACACACTGTTGCGACATCGGGTTTCACGTGGTTCATAGTGTCCACAATCCCCAAGCCAGCGCTCACCGAGCCACCGGGGGAATTGATGTACATAAAGATGTCTTTCTTTGGGTCTTCGGCTTCAAGGAAGAGGAGCTGAGCGACGATAAGATTGGCCATGTGGTCTTCAATTCCACCAGTTACAAAAATAATACGTTCCTTGAGGAGTCGGGAGAAAATGTCGAATGCGCGCTCACCGCCTTGTGTTTTCTCGATAACCATTGGTACGAGATAGTTGTTTGTTATTGTTTCTTTTTCCATATAACTCGTATGGTAGCAGAAAGTAATTTGTTGTGCTAGCATCTCTCTTAGATGTTGGTATTCCGTGTCTGTCTGTACAAACTACAAGGAGAAGCATATGCGTAAGAGAAGGGTGTTGAATCCGAATCCACCTGTACGGCTCACGGTGGACAGATTGGTGAAAAATGAATTAGAAAAAAGAGGTACGCTCTGGAAAATAGAATGTGAAAAGGTTGCCAGAAGTGCAAATCTTTCTATTCCTATTTTCGAATGTTCATGTTGTGACGGGAAGGTTTACTATATTCGGCAAGGACTCACGTCTCTTGTTAATGAAAAACCAGTACTTTTTATACTATATGAAGAGTGCTCGTGCCCCGATTGTGGGATTGTGCACCTTCCGACAGCTCCCATGATACAGGCAGTAGTAATGGAGCACGTCAGCAGTATTTACCAAACTGTTACTGCTGAATACGCTAGAAGAAAAAATGCTTGAAGCATGCAAAACCGGCACCCAAAGGGTGCCGGTCTATTGTTTTATATCACTTCTGTTACACCGTTTCTTCAAGTTTCCGCAGGACTGCTTCATTCACGAGTACCGAAGCCACGTACACACGGACGCGTTTCTCATCGGCATCTTTGTATTGCTCAAGGAGGTGTGAAACTTCGTGGTCAACAAGAGATGGGTCTGCCACAATACCTTCCTTTTTTGCAATCTCATTGAGCACCAGTTGGAGCTTTGCTCGTTTTTCTGCACTCGGTGTCCATTCCTGTATCAAGTCCTCCTTTGTTTTCTTTATGTGTGCAAGATAGTCGTCTATTTTAAGCTGTGCACGCTCAAGGTCGGTTTGCATTTGCGCCAACATTTGATCTATTTCAGCATCAACAAGTACTTGGGGGAGATCCATGGTTGTCTTTTCGATGATTGCATCCGTGATGTGTGCACGATGATTCGAGTCCACCTCCTGTGCTTTTTCAATAGCTAGGTGCTCACGTATCTGCTCACGGAATTGTGTCACTGATTCAAATTGTCCCGGTTTTCCGAGTGTCTTTACATACTCATCAGTAAGTTCGGGAAGGGGAAGCGCATTACTATCAAATTCTTTAGCATCTTTTTCTTCCTCGATACCCGCTTCTCCCGCATCTGCCTTTGCCTTTGCTTTTGCCTGAAGACGCTCATATGCAGTTTTCTGACGAAGAATATCCGCTATTTGCTTCTCAACGTCTTCGTCCGTTACCTCCTTTGATTCTTTTTTTGCATTGAGTCCTTTTACAATTGCAGTGTAGTCAGGAAGGGTTACCTCAGGAACAATTGCCACTGTGATTGTAAAACCAAGCGGGTTTTCTGGTGCAAGTTTGGTGAGACTAATGTGAGGGTACCCAATCACATCGAGAGTGTGTGTAGTGACTATTGCTGGGTAGTATTCACGGAGGGTTTTTTCCGCCATCTCGCTCATAATTGCCATTTCACCAACGCGAGCGATGAGCATTTTTTCGGGGACATGCCCTTTTCGAAAACCATCAATTTCTATATCTTTACCCACAGTAGCAATGGCTGCCTCACGGTGGCGAATGAGCTCCCCGTAAGGAATTTCACCGGTAATAACAATGAGTGACCCTGGCTTTTTTTCAAGAGTAAATTGTTTCAGTGTTTCTTGTTGCATAACGGGAACAGTGTACACGGGAATTGTTGAATTGCAACAAAACCCCCCGACGCAGAGAGCGCGTCGGGGGGACTTTGAAACACTAGTCTATACACCGAGCTCTGCGTCTATAGCGGTGATGTCGGTGTCGATTAAATCGAGATTGGTGCTTGTGAGGTCAGCTTCTATGGCATCTAGTTCATTTGAGGGGCTCAGTGTTTCCAAAATGGCTTGATCAGCAGTAGCGCGTGGTGTCTCAGGTTCATTGTTGGGAAGAGGAGGGGTGAGCGGAGCGACTTCTTTGTGCAACATACTCCCCCAGAGGAAAAAACCGCTCAAAATGGCAATAAGAATAACTGCAATAATTCCAAGAAGTGCTCCCGCACGACTGTGGTGTGTCTCTTCATATCCTTCAGGCATATGCATTGGTGTATCAGTCATACAATTATTGTGTGTTAGATGTTGATGCTGTATCCGCATTTTGTACCGCGTCACTCACCCCTTGTGTATCTGGAGTGGTGCGGACAGCTCCTCTGAGGAGTGCAACGGTATCGAGTAAAAGGATTCGAGTTTGTATTAGTGCATCACGCGTTTCAAAAAATTTTGCCCGAATTTTACTGAATGACTCACGAGGAGTATCACCACGAATCACTGCATCAATAGTGTTGAGTGAATTAAGTGTTGTACGCGCCTGTTCAAGTGCTGTTTTTGATTCTGCGAGCTTTGTCTCTGCTGTACTAGTATCGACGCCTTGCTCACGGAGTATGGTAATGCGACTACTGAGCCGGTCAGTGATATTTTGTAGACGATTGATTGCAGAGGTGAGTCGGTTGGTTGTATTGAGTGCCAGATTGATGATGCGATCTTGTATGGCCCGTGAAAGTGCATCACGGCGCTCAGAGCGTACTTCTTGGCGGGTTTCTACATTGTCACGAATGGGGGCGTCTGCTTGGGGCACTGTGGTCGTCTCTGCACGGACCGTGAGAATTCCAAGGCAGAGTGAACAGAGGAATAGTGTTCCTGTAAATAGTAGTGTATGCAAAATACCGCGATGTTCCATAGTAGTGTGTATAGTTATGGCTAACTTCATGCGTAGGCCGTAAGACGTACGTATACGTATCCTAAGTATAAAACAACCGCGACCATTGGTCGCGGTTGTTTGTACACACCGTATGTGAGAATTATTGTGCTTTATTTGTTTTGTAGAGGGCAACACTTTTTGTGAACGCGTCACGCGCCACATCTTTGCCATGCCATTCACCAACAGATACCTCTTTGTTTTGGATTTTCTTGTAGGTTTCGAAGAAATGGCTCATTTCCTTGATGAAGTGCTTGTTGAGGTCAGCGAGATCTTGCACCTCACTCCAACGTGGGTCATCAACAGGGACTGCCACGACTTTGTCATCACGGTCGCCACCATCAATCATTTCCATAATTGCCACAGGGCGTGCCTTCACAAGAATACCCGGTAAGAGTGGATAGGTGGTGAGGAGTACTACGTCGAGCGCATCTCCATCATCGAAGAGTGTTTGTGGGACGAAACCATAGTCGAATGGGTAGTCTTGTGCAGTATGCATCACGCGATCGAGTGCAATAATACCGGTTTCTTTGTCAATCTCGTATTTATTCTTTGAGAACTTTGGAATTTCAACAATAACGTTCATGATGTCTGCAGATCCTGCAGGAATGTCGTGAAGTAGATTCATAGTGAGGTATTTATAATTATAAATTGATACGTAATTTTTTATGCTTCCGGTTCAGTTGCATCCACATCATCCTTGGTTTTTTTCTGAGCGTCTTCAACTGGTGACTGCGTTGATATAATATCTATTTTCCAGCCTGTAAGTTTTGCTGCAAGACGAACGTTTTGACCACCACGTCCAATAGCGAGCGATTGTTGGTCGGGCGCAACCGTAACGACTGCACGACCTCGATTGTCTGCATCATTTTCCCCCGCTTCACTTTCTATTTCCACATTGAGTGCCTGTGCTGGAGAGAGTGAGTCTTCAATAAATGTACGTGGATCTTCTGACCATTCGATGATGTCAATTTTTTCGCCACCGAGCTCACTCATAACGGTAGAAACTCGTACACCGCGTTGACCAACCATCGAACCGACTGGGTCAATGTGTGCATCATGTGCAAAGACCGCTATCTTTGAACGAGAACCGGCCTCACGTGCAATAGCTTTTATTTCTACAGAGCCATTTTGAAGTTCGGGAGCTTCTATCTCAAAAAGTTTTGCGAGAAACTCGGGGTGCGCACGGGAAAGTTTGAGGAAGATGCCTCGTGGTGTTTCATCGACTGCAATGAGGAGTGCGCGGACACGTTCTCCAGGACGGAATCGCTCCCCAGGAATCTGTTCATCATAGGGCATGACACCAGTCACGCGACCGAGGTCGACATATAGGTTGCCTCGTTCAAAACGCTGTACATGTCCAAGGATAATGTCGCCTTCTTTTTGGCCAAATTCTTTGAGCGCCGACTCTTTTTCGGCCTCCCGAATTTTTTGAATGATAACCTGTTTTGCAGTCTGGGCTGCAATACGACCAAAATCATCTTTTGGCTCCAGAGGGAAGACGAGCTCATCTCCCACAGTCACATCTTTTTTGATAAGGCGTGCGTTCTCAATGAGAATGTGTTTTTCAGAGTCAAAACGAACACGAAGGTCGCCGTCTACAGTGGAGCTTTCGTCCTCTGGCGCATGACGCTCATCAGTTTCATTATCATAGACAACAGGTTCGTCGATGCGCACCGTCGTATCATCAGCAACAATTTTTATTTGGTTGAATGTGGTTGCTCCCGATGCAATATCGAAGTGCGCGCGTACAATCTGTCCACGTTTTCCAAATTCTTTTTTGTATGCGGTCGCGAGCGCTTGCTCGATTGCATCAATCATCTTTTCGCGAGCGATTCCGCGCTCGTCCTCCATTTGGTCTAAGACCGAATTTATTACCTTTAAGTCAAACATGAGTATTGTGATTAGAGTATTCTCTTTATAATGGCTACTTAGATACTATTGAATAGGGGTACTTCTTATCGTTCGACAGAACGCCTCACAGAAGCTGTTTAGGTTGTATGATACTTTCTCCCTTTCGGTCGAAATTATCGACTGATAAACGAGTATTCATTATGAAAGTTTACTTTCATACATGATACGAGTGCAATCAGAAAGCTTTTGCTTACAACCTCTTGCAAAAGTGCACAGCACTTTTTCACCCCTTATTTTATAATTTTTTCCACAAAAAATGCCGGCTGGTAGAGCCGACTTCCTGTGTACTCATCATAATAGATGAAAACCGACAAAAGTCAAATTGCTAGAAAATATTTTCTGCTATGCACACACAATACATATAAAAAACACGATACGTGAGAGTGGTGATGCTATACTACTCATGTAACTGCTCTTTGTGAGCATTGGAGGCAATGCGTATTCAAGATACACAGCTTAAGCGTTTTGTAATGGATTCGGGTTTGGCAACTCGGAAGGATGTTGATGCTGCCGAGAAAGTGGCAAAAGAAGAGAAGCGTACACTCGCAGAGGCACTCGTCTCGAGTGGCGTGATGTCTGAAGACGACCTCCGTCGTGTGGAGTCATACGTGCTCGGGGTACCCTTCCTCTCGCTCAAGGATATGAAGATACCGTTTGAGGTGCTCTCACTCATTCCTGAACCAATCGCACGTAATCACAACATTGTGGCGTATCGCAAGGCGGTGGATGTCCTTGAAGTGGCAATGCTCGATACGGCAGATCTTCCCGCAATTGATTTTGTAAAAAAGAAAGTAGGACTCAAAATCCTTCCACGACTCACTGATACTGAGTCGATGAAGTACGCACTTCAGCAGTACCAGAAGACCCTCAAAGACGAGTTTGGTGATCTCATTGCGAAAGAATCTTCAGCGCTCAGTGTTATTGCAGAGGGGAATGGAGAAGAGGTAACCGAGGAGGATCTCAAAAAAATGGCAGAAGATTTGCCCGTGGTGCGTATTGTCGATACACTCTTGCGCCATGCCATCATCCAAGGAGCGTCAGATATTCATATTGAGCCCATGGAGAACGAACTGCTCGTCCGGTACCGTATTGACGGTATTCTCCATGACGCAATGTCACTTCCCAAGATTGCAGCACCGACCATTTCGGCACGTATCAAGGTACTCTCAAATCTGAAGCTCGATGAAAAGCGACTCCCACAAGACGGACGTTTCAAAATGGAAATGGATGGACAAAAAGTGGCATTTCGCGTTTCAGTGCTTCCCATTTTCTATGGTGAGAAGATTGTGATGCGCCTCTTGCGTGAAGGACGCTCGGGATACACGCTCGAGGGGCTTGGTTTTCATGGACAAGCATTGGAGCGTATCCATACTGCAACAAAGCAAACAACCGGTATTATATTGGTGACAGGACCTACTGGCTCAGGTAAGACAACGACACTCTATACAGTGCTTGATATTTTGAACACCCCCGAAGTGAATATCTCCACTATTGAAGACCCGATTGAGTACCAGATGGCGCGAGTCAATCAGACACAGGTAAAGCCCGAGATTGGGTTCTCCTTTGCAAACGGCCTGCGTTCGCTCATGCGACAAGATCCTGACATCATTATGGTGGGGGAGATACGTGACCAAGAGACAGCGTCGCTCGCCATCAATGCGGCGCTCACCGGGCACCTCGTACTTGCCACCGTTCACACAAACTCAGCTTCAGCTACTGTTGCGCGTCTTCTCGATATGGGAGTTGAAACATTCCTTCTCGTGTCGACACTTCGTGTTGCTGTGGGACAGCGTCTTGTACGGCGAATTACCGATACAAAAGAAGCATACACGTTGACCTCTAATGAGCGTGCAGAACTTGAAAAGCACATTGACCTCGACCGCATTTTAAATATTTTGAAAAAAGAAGGTATCGTGAAGGGAACAGCGACGTGGAACAGCATTCCGTTTTATCATCCAAAACCATCTGGAGAAGACGATGGATACAAGGGACGCATCGGCATCCATGAGGTGCTCCACGTATCACCAACGATTAAAGAAATCGTACTCGCATCAGGCACCGCAGATGCTATTGAGGCACAGGCCCGCAAAGAAGGTATGATGACTATGCTCGAGGATGGAATCTTTAAAGCAGCATTGGGACAGACAACAATCGAGGAGGTGTTGCGTGTGATATCAGAGTAGTGTACGCGTATGGCAAAATTTACCTACACAGGAACCACAAAAGAAGGAGAGAAAGTCACTCTGACTGTCGATGCATCAGATAAATATGCGGTGTATGAAGTTGCTCGTACAAATGGACATGCGGTATCGAGTGTGCGGGAGGTGAGTGCTTTTTCGATACTGCGCTATTTTAATTTTGAGAAAATCAATTTTTTCTTAAGTAAGGTTAAATCAGATGAGCTCGTGATGCTCACCCGTAACCTCGGCTCAATGCTCAAGGCAGGGCTTCCGCTCTCACGTGCACTTTCGGTCATTGAGCGACAGAGCAAAAATCCTCGAACGAAGGGGACGATGACGCGCCTTCGAGAAAGTATCAATAAAGGAGATCCATTCCACGTTGGACTACAATCGTTTCCTGAGACGTTTTCACCACTCTATGTTGCCATGGTACGCGCAGGAGAGGAGAGTGGGGGTATGGTATCGGCTCTGCAAACCATAGCGCTCCAACTACAACGTTCATCGAGCCTCAAGAAAAAAATAAAGGGAGCGATGATTTATCCTGCCATCGTTATTTCTGTCATGTGTCTCATTGGAGTTCTTATGATGATTTATGTAGTGCCAACGCTCACCGCTACGTTCAAGCAACTCAGCATTGAGCTTCCACTCTCGACACGTATTATTATTGGACTGAGCGATTTTCTTTCAGAAAATGGTATGCTCACGCTCGCAGGGGTAATACTTTTTGTCCTTGGGGTTATTGGTATCAGCCGTACGGGTACAGGGAAGCGAGTCATACACTATACAATCATTCACCTTCCTGTCATCGGCAATTTGGTGAAACAGACAAACTCAGCATATACCGCGCGTACACTCTCATCGCTCCTCTCTGCTGGAGTCGATGTCATCAGTGCTATCACTATCACGGAAGATGTGGTGCAAAACGTCTACTACAAAGAGGTGCTCAGGTTAGCGGCGACACGCGTTGAAAAGGGGAGTCCGCTCTCCGAAACATTTATTGAAAATGAACATCTATACCCCATCCTTGTTGGTGAGATGGTGTCTGTGGGTGAAGAAACGGGACAAATTTCCAACATGCTCGTTGAGATTGCAGATTTTTATGAAACGGAAGTTGAGCAAAAAACAAAAGACCTTTCGACTATTATCGAACCAGTTCTCATGGTGGTCATTGGAGTGGGTGTAGGGTTCTTTGCACTCGCGATGATTGCACCGATATACTCTATCGGGGATGGTATTTAGTATGAACATAAAACACACATGTAGTGGACTCACGCTCATCGAGGTGATTGTTGCAACGGCTGTTTTCTTGATGATTGCGCTTGGTATATACGAAGCTTTTTCGACTGTCATTCGTGTTACTCATGTGTCGCAGAATAAAGTTACCGCAACCGCACTCGCAAATGAGCAAATGGAAATTATTCGAAATCTTTCGTATG
>CAYRMF010000034.1:0-2926 GCA_964425475.1 uncultured Candidatus Saccharibacteria bacterium
TGCAACAAGATGGTATTTTCAAGGCACTCGCTGGTACCACGAGTCTTGATGAGCTATCTCGCGTGCTCGGTCTCTATTTCTAAGAGCATGCTCTAAAACCTCAACATCAGTGCTTGGGAGCACGAAAAAAACCGCAGTGCGGTTTTTTTCGTGCTCTACAACCTCCCCTTCACTCGGTCAAGAAGACGTGCGCTGTACTCTATGCTATATTCGGAAAAGAGGACGTGCACATTCACATCGAACGTATAACCCTTGACGCAATAGCTTCCGTAAGAAGTGACACTCCAAAACTAAGAAATACTCCAGCGCGCTCATTCAAAGATGAGTACCAGAGTACCCTCGTCTTGAGTATCAAGTATTGCGTAAAGGGTTATCAGCTCGATAATCCTCTTCTAAACAAAAAGAAACATTCGGTTTCCCGAATGCAATGAACCATAACGCTCGCATTCTAGCATATCGGGTTTTTTTGTCAACCCCTCCCGTTTTGCTCCTATTTCATATACAATGGGGCAATGAACGCTCCACAGGAAAAAAAGCACACAATTGAGCGCGATTTTGCAGGCAATCTCGACCAAACACTTCGCCCACAGTCATGGGATGAGTACGTCGGACAGACAAAAATCAAGGAAAACCTTCGTATTTTGCTCACCGCTGCGCGTGAGCGTGGCCATGCTGCAGAGCACATTCTTCTCTATGGCCCACCGGGACTTGGGAAAACTACACTCGCCCATCTCATCGCAAAGACTCTCGGCACCAATATGAAGACCACTTCAGGGCCTGCCATTGAGCGCGTGGGGGATTTGGCAGCAATCCTCACCAATCTCCAACCGGGAGATGTTCTCTTCATCGATGAAATTCATCGTCTTTCAAAATCAATCGAAGAGGTACTCTACCCCGCAATGGAATCGGGAGTACTCGATATTATTATCGGGAAAGGCCCTTCAGCGCGCACCGTGCAACTCGACCTTCCTCCCTTTACCCTCGTTGCAGCCACGACGCGCATATCACTTCTTTCTGCACCGCTCCGTTCGCGTTTCTCTGGAGGGACATTCCGTCTTGAGTTTTATACCGATGATGAAATTGCGCACATCCTCAGTCGTTCGGCTTCTCTCCTTGGGGTGACGCTCGATAGTACCCTCCTGAAAAGAATTGCACTCCGCTGTCGTGCAACCCCGCGAACGGCAAACTACCTCCTCAAACGTTGTCGTGATCTTGCACAGCTCGAGATGACTCCGGTAAATGAAAAGATTATTGAACAAACCTTCAACCTTCTCGAGATTGATGTCCGTGGGCTCACTGGCCCTGATCGCGCTGTCCTTGAAGCAATCATTGATAAATTTGGTGGTGGTCCGGTGGGGCTCAACACCATCGCAGCAGCGACTGGCGAAGAGATGTCGACTGTCGAAGACGTGCTCGAACCATACCTCATTCGCCAAGGACTCATAGAGCGTACTCCTCGCGGACGTATCGCAACAACACTTGCATACGAGCACATGAAAGAGGTATAAAGGAAGGAAACTTATCTCGTGAGTAACAAAAAACAATATGAGCGGACATAATAAATGGTCAAAGATTAAACACAAAAAAGCGGCAACGGATGCAGTAAAAAGTAAAACCTTCTCAAAGCATGCCAGTTTTATTACCGTAGAATCACGAAAAGCAAAGGGTGACGTCAATTCCCCAGGACTTGCTGCAGCAATAGAGCGTGCAAAGAAAGACTCGATGCCCAAAGAAAACATCGACCGCGCTGTTGCAAAAGGCAAAGCGTCCGACGGTGTAGAGCTCACTGAGGTCGTGTATGAGGCATTTGGACCCGGAGGAACTGCGCTCATCGTAACGGCAGTGACCGATAATCCCAACCGCATTACCCCTGTTGTCCGTCACATCTTCTCAAAAGCAGGGTACGCGCTCGGTGCAACGGGGAGCGCTTCGTGGGCATTTACCAAAACTGCAGATGGGTACATTCCCCAAAACCGCGTTGAGCTCTCTGACGAAGACGGCGAAAAGCTTGCGTCACTCATCGAAACACTCGAGGAACAAGAGGATGTGCAAGACATCTACACTACTGCCGATGAACCAACTGATGTCGCCTAAATCAACACTCGTGCGCGTACTCGCACTCGACCCCGGGTATGACCGCTTAGGGGTAGCGGTTCTTGAGCGTGAGGGGGGACGTGAACGTCTCTTATTTTCAACATGCATCGAGACATCGCGCACAGATACGCTCGCAGACCGACTCCACACAATCGGTACGCGCATTGAGGAACTACTCGCTACGTATACACCCGATGGTGTCGCAATTGAAACGCTTTTTTATAACAAAAATGCAAAGACGATCATTGGCGTTGCGCAAGCACGGGGTATTATCCTTTTTCTTGCAAAGCGCTCAGGATGTACCGTGTATGAGTTTGGACCACAAGAAATAAAGGTTGCAATAACGGGTTATGGCAAAAGTGACAAACAGGCTGTTATTGATATGGTGCGTCGTTTAGTGCAGAATGCACCCGTAAAAGCTCATGATGATGAATATGACGCAATTGCTGTTGGTGTTACCGCTCTTGCCCATTTTGGTTGATTCGATTAACACAGTTGCACATTTTTAAAAGTTTTGATACAAAAGACCTACTACTTATTTAGAGTAATTGATATACGCACATATGATCTTTTTTGAAGACCAATTTACATCATTCGTTACCGAAGAGGAGGAAGAGGAGGAAGAACACGATGCGCTTGACGATGCGTTACTTGATGCGCTCGACGGCGAAATAGATGACGAGCTCGATGAGGAGTTTGATCCCCTCATAAAAGCCGATGTGTTTGAGGAATTGAGCGATGAACACGATGATTCACCAAAAGCACTTGATGATGACGAAGATGGTGAAGAGGATATGGACTACGACTCTTTTGATGACGAAGACGAGCTTTA
>CAYRMF010000034.1:3026-6884 GCA_964425475.1 uncultured Candidatus Saccharibacteria bacterium
AATTTCACAAATCTTCTCTTCCCTATTTTAAGAACGAGTGGAGTACTCACTATTTCTGGTAGTGCATCAAGTTTTTCTCCTGTTTCTGCATTCCGCACACCTCCCGCTTCGAGGAGGCGTCGCAACTCGGCTTTCGATGCGACGACGCCGTGCGCAACCATTTCTTCAATGAAGTTTCCCCGCACCTCGAGCACATCTTCCGGTACCTGCTTGTCTTGAAAGGTTTCCACAAAGTATGCTTCGCCCGCCTCTTTACCCGCATCACCGTGATACATACGAGTAATTTCTCGTGCGAGGCGCATTTTCATCTCTTTAGGATTTGCTCCGTTATCGAGTGCATATTCAATTTCACCAATCTCATCCTGTGTCACACGCGTACACATAGTGAAGTATGTGATGATTTCTTCATCGCGCATACTCATCACTTTTCCATACATATCTTCAGGTGTTGCGGTGAGGTTGATAGTATTCCCCCAGCTTGAGCTCATCTTGCGTCCATCGGTACCGTTAATGAGTGCGGTCATGAGAATATTTTGTGGTTCTTGTCCAAAGTGGGGTTGCAACGTGCGTCCTGCAAGAATGTTGAAGCGCTGGTCAGTACCCCCAATCTCCACATCTGCACGTACCGCTACACTATCGTACCCCTGCATGAGTGGGTACAGTGTCTCACGGAGCGAGACGCGCTTCCCCGCATCGAGACGTCGCTTGATATTGTCACGTGCAATAAAATCTGCCACAGAGAATAGGTCTGCATGCTCACCGATTTCACGATAGGTAAGTTTTTCAAGCCACTCAGAATTGTATCGAAACTCTATGGTATCAATGTCGAGTATCTTTCCCACTTGCTCAAAGTATGATTTTTTATTTTCCTCAATCACTTCCCGTTGAAGCATGGGGCGCTCACTCTCTTTGTCAGAGGTATCCCCAATCACACTGGTGAAATCTCCAACAATAAACACAATCTGATGTCCCAGTGCTTGAAAATCACGTAATTTGAGAAGCGGTATGGAGCGACCTATGTGGAGATTGGGGCTTGTAGGGTCAATGCCTAGTTTGATGCGTAATGGTGTGCCACTCAACAATTTCTCTCGAAGGGCATCATGGTGAATAACCTCAGCAACTCCACGAGTGAGTAACTCGTCAATCTTTCGTACGTCTGTATCTATATGAGCCATAATGCTCATGATTTTAGCATAATTTTAGTTTTGTATGCAGTTGTATGAGCAAAATCATTTGTGTAACCGATTTTGCCCACACATCACCATATATTTATATACATTCAATTGGATGCTACTATGCTTAGTATGAAACATATAACCTCGTGGTTTCGACACCGTGGCAGAGATATATTTGTTGATGCATTTGTTTTTGTGGGTGTACTCGCACTCATTGGTATTGGCGTCATTATTGTATGGGTAGCGACTCTCCAAATGCCTGACCTCTCTTCATTTGAAGAGCGTAAAATACAACAATCCACCAAAATTTATGACGGCACGGGTGAGATACTCCTCTACGACTTTCACCAAGATGTTCGACGCTCCATAGTTCCGTATGAAAACATCTCCCGTCATATTAAAAATGCGACTATAGCAATCGAGGATGATACCTTTTTTGAACACTCGGGTGTTCGTCCGCTCGCAATTCTCCGCTCTATGATCAATAACGTTCTGAATGGTGGTGGTCCTTTCACTGGTGCAGGTGGTTCCACAATTACTCAACAAGTCATCAAAAACTCAGTTCTCCAGCATGAGAAAACACTCAAACGAAAAGTAAAAGAAGCAATTCTTGCATTCCGCCTTGAACAAATTCTTACCAAAGAAGAAATTCTTGGACACTACCTCAATGAATCACCCTATGGGGGCACTATTTATGGTGTGGAAGAAGCGTCGCTTACATTTTTTGGGAAACGTGCTTCCGACGTCACCCTTACCGAAGCGGCGTATCTTGCATCACTCCCACAACTCCCGACATACTACTCGCCGTATGGTAATCACATTGATGATTTGGAAAAACGCAAAAATCTTGTACTCCAAAAAATGTTTGAAAATAATTTCATAACACAGGAGGAGCTCGATGGTGCACTCGCTGAACGTGTCGAATTTAAACCCCAAGCAACGTCGAGTATTCGTGCACCACACTTTGTCTTTTACGTTCGTGACCTATTGATTGAAAAATATGGCGAGGAATCACTCGCTGAGCGTGGATTGAAGGTAATCACAACGCTCGATCTCGACCTACAAGAGAAGGCGGAAAAAATTGTGAAAGAAAAAGCACTCTATAACGCAAAGGCATTCAATGCATCGAATGCCGCACTGGTGGCTGCAGACCCCACCAATGGGCACATACTGGTGATGGTTGGCTCGAGAGACTACTTTGATACCGAAATAGATGGCAACTTCAATATTGCACTTGCTGAGCGTCAGCCAGGTTCTTCGTTTAAACCCTTTGTATATGCTGCCGCGTTTCGAAAAGGCTATACTCCAGAGACAGTGGTTTTTGACTTGAAGACACAATTTTCAACTGCATGTACACCCGACAACTTCTCCTCCGAAGGAGAGTGCTACTCACCTGAAAACTATGACCACCGATTTCGAGGGCCTGTTTCGCTCCGAAACGCGCTTGCACAATCACTCAACATCCCCGCAGTAAAAACCCTCTATCTTGCTGGAATTAAGGAGTCTATCGGTCTTGCGCGTGATATGGGTATTTCAACACTCACGAATGCAAATCAGTATGGACTCACGCTCGTTCTTGGAGGTGGTGAAGTAAAATTACTCGAAATGGTGGGTGCGTACGGCACGTTTGCAAACGAAGGAGTGCGTCATGAACTTCAGGGTATCCAACGGATTGAAGATGCAAATGGCACAGTGATTGAGGAAATTGAACCGGTTGCAAAACAAGTACTCGATCCAAACATCACCTACCAAATTTCTGATATTCTCAATGATAATGTAGCGCGCACCCCACTGTATGGTGCAAACTCATCTCTCTATTTCCCTGGCCGTGATGTTGCTGCAAAAACAGGTACCACAAATGATAAGCGTGACGCGTGGGTGCTTGGATATACACCCAATCTCGTTGTGGGGGCGTGGGCTGGAAATAACGATAACCAATCCATGAGTGAAATTTCCGGGCTCATCATCACCCCCCTCTGGCGCGCGTTTATGGATGAAGCGCTCAAGGACCGCGACCAAGTTTCATTCAAAGCACCTCCCGCTATCGACCCAAGTATAAAACCCGTTCTTCGTGGTGTGTGGTTTGATGCGGGAGCACTCGTCAGTGCACCCACAGTCGATACTGAGCAGAGTACAGACGAAACTGGGGTAACACCACCAGACCCAACACTCACACTTCAGAACGCTGTTTTAGGCGCTCACTCCATCCTCTACTTCGTTGATAAGGATAATCCACTCGGACCACAACCAAGTACACAAAATGATTCTCAATTCAAATATTGGGAATACCCCGTCACATTGTGGAAAAACTCACTCATGCAGGCAGCAGCGTCAAGTACACAAAACAAAGAGCAGGAAGAAAATGAACAAGAAGTTAGCCCAGAAACAGTGACGAGCAACTAAAGAATCTGTGTGGGACTATTTTCTTTTCCTATCACTTCCCCGACAACACGCAGAACGTCCTCCTTTTTAAGGAGGATTTCTGTTCTTATGACACCCGATGCAGTGACAGTGATTGTTCTTTTTGTCACATCATACCTACATTGGGTTTTGGTGAGTGATACACCACACACCTCCTCTACCGCGTGTATAAATGCGGTAAGTACGATTCCCTGCGGTGCTTTCAACACCTTCGTGTATTTTGCAAAAAGATCCTTTACATGCACAATACCCTTCCCTCGTT
>CAYRMF010000034.1:6984-11655 GCA_964425475.1 uncultured Candidatus Saccharibacteria bacterium
ACCTTCGTGTATTTTGCAAAAAGATCCTTTACATGCACAATACCCTTCCCTCGTTGTTGTTTTTTATTACCTTGATTAAATTGCATACAAAAATCATTACTTGGTGATTTTATGAAATTGAGGAAAGTTCGCGAAGAAACAAGAGATTTTTGTGAGCCATACGTGGTGTATGGTGAATGAAAATCTTGTAGTTTCGACAAAGAAATTTTCCAATTTCACAAAATCACTTATTCATCGGCATTACGAGATACCGCAATGATGCATCGTGCACATTCTCTATCACCATAGGGCGTCCAAACCCGGCACACTTTAGGGTAATGCTGTCGCTTTGGATGTGTGGAATTACATCACTCACATACCGTTGATTGAAGTTGAGGGTTATATCCTCTCCCTCTACCTGTGCTTTTATTGACTCTGTTGTTGCTCCTGCTTCACCACTTTGTGATGATAAGCTACAGGTGCCATCAGAAATAGTCAGTGTGAGTTGCATAAACTTATTCAAAAAGATGTTTGTTTTTTTGAGTGCTTGAGCGAAGTCATTGGTGAGTGTGGTGACGGTGGTTTTATACTCTTTTGGAATTATCTGTACATAGTCAGGAAAAGTACCGGTAATGAGCCGTGAGGTGATATAAATATCACCTACCGTAAGTGCACATTGATTTTCTGTTACATACATCTGTATGTCTCCATCAACATCCTCTACCACACGAGCAAGCTCGAGAGCGTTTTTTGAAGGAATGAGGATAGAATTCTCTAAAATAAGGTTTTTTTGTGGAATTGTTTTCTCCATAAGGCGAAAGGAGTCTGTAGCCACAAAGGTGAGTGTATGTTCTTTTTTTTGGTGAATGTAAATACTCCCAAGTTCTGGTTTTATCGATGATTGTGAAGCGGTAAATGCTGTTGTTTTAATACCGAGTGCAAAGAGTTTTCCTTGGATAGTAATAGGGTTGCTCGTAATGTGTGGAATATTTGGAAAATCACTCGCAGATATACTCCGTATTTCTGTTCGTGATGCCTGTGATTCTACTATCAAAACCTCCCCCTCAGTGCTGAGGGTAATTTTAGGTTGCGATATGAGGGTAATGGTTTGAAGGAATATGTGTGCAGGCACCGCAATAACACCTTCTTCTTCTACCACTGCTTCCATTTTTCCCTCGATGCCAATTTCTAGATTTGTTGATTTTAACGTAAGTGTTTTACCCACAACCTCAATGAGCACACATTGGAGTACGGGAAGTGATACATGTTTTGTACTTACCTTTGAAACGGTATCGAGAAGTGAGTGTAATTTTTTTGTTTCAATAGTGATGTGCATATGTGTGTTACTAATTTTTTAAAAACTATTTTTATGTATTATTAGCGGTGTGGATGTGTGGATTGATGAGATAGAGTCTGTTTTTTCAATGTATTTTTATGAATTAAAAAAGAAAAGTGTGTGGATTGGTGTGTGGGTATGTGTGGAGTATATGTGTATGAATGTGTACTGTGTGAAAATATAAAAATTTTTTACATGCTATACACACTCACTGCTTACATGTCCCCACCCCACCAGCACGACTGTCAGATATTTTTTAAGAACTTTTCCCCAGATACATCCCCCTTATTTAAGAAGGAGTCGTATTTGAGATACTTCTTCCTCGAGTTCAGCACTTTCTTTTACCTCATGTTTAATTTTTTCACATGAGTGGATAACGGTTGTGTGGTCACGCCCACCAAGTTTTTGACCTATTGCGGGGTACGATACCTGAAAATCCTCACGGAGAATGTACATAATAAGCTGTCGTGGCTTCACCACTTCCTTACGGCGAGTTTTTTCGTAGATACTCGCTGGATCAATGTCATAAAACCGAGCAATCTTATCTACCACATCAGATACCGCAAGTGATTTGCGTGGACGGGTACTGTTTTTAATGAGCGCCTTCACCTCATCGAGAGAAAGTGAGCGCCCGAGGAGTTGTGATTGACACAAGATGGTATTGAGTGCACCTTCCAACTCCCGTACATTGCCATCGATTGTTCGAGAGAGGTGGTCAACCACATCTTCATTGAGTGTGAGACTATTCTGTGCCGCTTTCGACCTCAGGATTGCACCACGTGACTCAAAATCAGGTTCGGGGATATCAACAATCATTCCTTGTCCAAAACGTGATTTGAGACGATCTTCCATGTTGGACATGAGTGCAGGGTGCACATCGCTCGAGAACACAATTTGCTTGTTATTGTCATGCATTGCATTAAAGAGGTGGAAGAGTTCCTCTTGTGTTTTTTCCTTATTCATAAGGAATTGCACATCATCCATAATCAATACATCGTATTGGCGGTACTTGTCTTTAAAATTATTTGCGGTGCCACTCTGGAGCGAATTCATGTAGTCAACGGTAAATCGCTCACTCGTGACATAAAACACTTTCTTACCCATACGTTTGAGTTGGTTCCCTATTGCTTGTATGAGGTGTGTCTTACCGTGACCGGTTTTTCCATACACAAAGAGTGGGTTGTATGCAATCCCAGGCTTATTGACCACTGTTCGTGCTGCGGCATGTGCGAGTTCATTGAAAGGCCCCACCACAAACGTATCGAACACATACTTCGGATTCAAATTGTCACTCTTATTGATGTAGTACTCCTCAAGGGGGAGGGCTGCATTTACCGTTTGTTTACGGGTCGTTTCGTGTTTTCGGTCAGAACGTTGCACCACTGCATACTCTACCGAACGTGCGTGTGGAGTGAGATCACGTAAGGTCTTTAAGATGAGGGTTTGAAATTTATCCGCAACCCAATCGCGAACAAAAATACTGGGTACTCCGAGTGTCACCGTGCCGTCCTCAAGTGACACAATGTGGGTGTCACGAAACCAGGTTTTAAAATTAGCTGAGGTGATAGAGAGTTCAATACTCACAAGGGCATCATCCCATAATTTTTTTACATCAATTTGTTCCGTTTGGATGATATTTGTGGAAATGTGTGAAATAGAACTCATAGAACGGATAGAGGAAATGCTAAACGACAGGAAGTATTATACGGGCCTGTGGAAAAGTGTAAATACGTATGATAAAAAGCGTTTAGATACATACTGCTGTGTATACACCCTGTGTATAGGATGTGGAGTGTAATGTATAACCCCTCTGTCAAAGAGAGTAAAAAGATACCAAAATGGTCTCTATTGATTAAATACACTTTGTAGTGTAAAGTGTCCCCACAATCAATCCAAAGTTATGCCAAAACGAACCTATCAACCAAAGAAGCGCAAACGAGCAACCACACACGGTTTCCTCGTGCGCTCAGCTTCCCCTACAGGGAAGAAGGTGCTTGCCGCACGCCGCCAAAAAGGTCGCGCAAAGCTCAGTGTCTAAACCTACAAAAAAGCGCTCCAGAGCGCTTTTTTTGGAGTTTATTCCAAGGTATACTATTCGAATGCTCCCAAAACGAGAACGACTTTCACGGAAGGATTTTAGTCATTTTTTTTCTGTGGGGAGACGCGTGCACACCACGTGGTGTATGCTTGTTGTTGCGCCATGCAATACGCTACATGTATCAGTAGTGGTGCCAAAAAAAGTAGTACAGGGAGCGGTTGCACGAAATAAGCTCCGTCGTCGTATCTATGATATCGTGAGAAGGTATCGGCATGAAAAAACCCTTACGGGGGTATATATCATTGTTGTAAAACAACTAGCGATACCAATGGAGTATTCTACCCTCCAAGAAGCTGTGCAAAAAATACTAGCGAATCCAAAACTAATCACCTAATTTACATATTTATGATGAGTACTCTATGGCACACAGTGTTTTTTGACCCAATATACAATTGTCTCGTATTTTTCATTGATGTAGTCCGTGGGGGAGATGTGGGGCTTGCAATTATCTGCACCGTCGTACTGGTGAAGGTTATTATGCTCCCCCTCTCTCTCAAGGCAGCACGGACACAACTCAAGATGCGTGAAATCGAACCCAAACTCGCTGAAATTAAAGAAAAATACAAAGATCAGCGTGAGGTGTTGTCGGTAAAAACAATGGAGGTTTTCAGTGAAGCGAAGGTAAATCCATTTTCAAGCATTCTCTTACTTTTTGTACAAATACCAGTTGTCATCGCACTCTATCTCGCAGTATCGAAAGGTGGAGGAGTACCACTTCCCGATATCAATACCGCACTGCTCTACCCCTATGTGCCCACACCAGAAACAGTCACTATGATTTTTCTACAATTCATAGACATCACCACAAAGAGCATCCCGCTCGCTTTTATTGCAGGACTCACCCAGTACATCCACACACACCTCGCAATGCCCGCGCTCAAACCCCGTGATCCAAAGGCAGAACCAAATTTCAAAGATGATTTTGCGAGGAGTATGCAAGTTCAAATGAAGTACGTCATGCCGGTACTTATTTTTGTTGCAGCGTATACCATTTCTGCAGCCATTGCACTCTACTTCACGGTGAGCAACATCATGGCGATTGCACAGGAGTACATTGTCCGCATGAAAGGACTCAAAATAAAGTAAAGAACCCCACCCCAGAAGGGATGAGGCATTATCCACCCGTCAATTCTGGGGTGGGACCAGGGGTTCTTTGCTAGCAGAAGATTCGGCTCCGCCGAAACTATATATTTGTCCATTCAGCCACGGGGCAAAGCCCCGTGGCTTTCTGGACGAACTAGTAATATCATCACCTCAA
>CAYRMF010000035.1:0-11013 GCA_964425475.1 uncultured Candidatus Saccharibacteria bacterium
TTGTAGCGGTACCGACGATGGTGAGACCGGTAGCACCGGTGCCACCACCGATGGTTGAAGAACCCGTTGCGATGATGCCCGAGAGACCCGAGAGGAGACCGGACTCCGTGGTGTTCGTGAAGTTGATGGTGGAACCAGTACCGAGGGTAAGTCCATCACTGATGTATGAGTCACCAATCGTGGTCGATGCAGAGACGACACCGGTTGCGTTCGTGGTGAGGACACCGGCGGTGCTTCCGGTGAGGGTGAGTGCGTTGATGAATCCATTTCCTGAAACGGTGAGTGCAGTCGATGAGGCGTAGCCGAGAGTTGAGGATGAAGAGACCGTGAGTGTTGCTGAAGTAATTGTGCCGGTGGCAGTCATATTGCCCCCGAGCCAGAAGTCACCACCCTGCATCGTGAAGAGTCGTGATGGTGAAGTGGTGCCAAGCCCCATACGACCACCATCGGTCATCGTGAATACTTCAGTCGTACCATCAAACAAATTGAAAATATCTCCTACACCATTCTGGGTGAGCGTGAGGAGGGTGTTCGCACTTGAGGTGGCAATAGTGCTCGTCGCATCGGTGCGCACAAATTGTGTGGAGTCGAGTCCATCGAGTTTGTTTGCTTCAAATGCTGCAGGCACGGTGCCTAAAACTTTTCGTGGACTCATCTCACCATCCCATGCGGGTGTAGAGGTTCCTCCGATTTCTACACCGAGGTAGAGTGTCTGATTAAAATCAACTCCCGTGAGTGGTGAAGTACTTCCGAGCATCACACTGAAGAGACCGTTCGTGACTTGTACTTTATTCGTACCCGTGAGTGACTCATTCCACACTGCGCTCGTCGTTGCAATACTCTGTGAGGTGAGGAGCCAGAAACGCATGTTGTATGTCCCATCTGCTACAGCCACATTGGCTGCATTAGTAAGTTTTCCTTGATAATTCATCTGATAGTTCGGCGCCGCATTCGTCACTGGGGCGATGAGCACGAGGAGGTATGCGAGTACGCTACACACAGAAACGAGCGACATAATCGCGTGCTTGTGTGTGTGGTGTATGCTGTTTTTGTTGTACAGATTCATTGTTTGTCTTTGTGCTCTCGTGTTCGTCTTGTCCTACTCCCTTTTCTCTATTTTCTATTCCCTATTCTGTATTCCTCTCCACCGGTACCATGAGAAATCGGTAATCCTCTCCCTGTTTACCATCCTTGAAGACCGGTGTAATGATGCCGGTATTTGGATTCTCAGAATCAACAGAGACCGTGACCGGGTCTGAGAATGAATCTTGAATTGCTTCGACTGTCGTCGCAGTAAATACTTCATCAGGCGCGACAATGATCGACGTATGGGTAGTGGTACCAACCACAGATGCGCTCAGTGATTCTTCTTCAATGGTAGTTGAGCTTATGGGAGGTAATTGCGTTTGTTCAATAACACGCACTGTTGGTTCTGGTGAAAAAAAGGAAAAGAGGGACCGTGCAATTCCTTCAAAAAAACCATACGTACTTTCACGAAGAGACGCTTGCTGTGCATGTATTCCAACAACACTCGTTGCAGAGGCGGAGAGAAAGAGGGTCACTACAAGCACCGCGAGTATTTTGAGCGGTGCGTGAGTGTATGAACTTTTTTTTGAAGATTTTTTCTGTGAAGTGTGCAAGCGTGCATGGACACGGAGTTCTGCTTTGCGTTCCAAACTAATTTCCTTTCGACGCACCTCTCGCTTCTCACGCGCAACACGAAAATGCTTTTCTGCTGATGGGATATTTACATACCACTTGTTCCCAATTTTTTGACCCTCAATGTGACCTTGCTTGATGAGCATCAAGAGGTAGTCTTTCGTGTACCCAAAGTGCTTTCCCGCGACAGTCGCTGGTACGTATTCTTTCCCGTCAATGGTTAGGACACTCGTCATGAATAAAAAACTAAAATGTACTTACATTTTATATGTTTTTTACTTCATTTAGAACAAAATTGATGGGTATAACTTTTGTAAAAAATTAGGCAATCTCGGACAAAAAAAATACACCACTCGTTGATGGCGCTCACATAAAATTTTGTGTTCATTTTTGATTTTTCTATCAATGCAAAATAAGAAAACCAAATCAAAAATTAAAATGAGAAAATAGGTATTCTGTTATGATTTCGTTTCAAAATTATAAATGCACGTGATTGCTAAAATGCTGACTTTGCAAATCAACATGACTTATTCACTTCCTAAGAATAAAAAGCATTTGTACAGAGATATTATTTAAATCTTAAATCAATTTTGTATTTAAAAATATAGCTATATTGTTTATCCGATATAGCTATATTTTTAATAGGATCTGATTGATTGTTTCCTTTATATGGAATTCGTAGGTTGTGTGAATATCCATGGAGCCCATACCATTTGGCACATAGCTAGTTGTTCGTACAAGAGTAAGCGCAATCGATGCAATCAGGTAGACAATCAAAATAATCAGCGCACTGGTCGTTCTGGTGATATCATGTCCCTCTGATACATTGGAAATATCCGCCTCAGCTTCATCTGTAACTACCTCTGTTGTAACAGCTATACTCTCTTCTGTGTCTGTACTTGGTAGTGTTGCGTGCGTCTCTTCAAGGCGTTCTACAAAGGATTTACGGGGTGTGTGTGCTATTTCCTCAAGGTTAATTCCTTTTGGTTTATCTTCGATGGTTTTCTTATTACGAGGCTCACTGTTCCTATCGCTACTGATGACAACATCGCTCGGATGAAGTATGACTGTTTCATCGTCAATTGGACCATCAGTTACGTCGACAACGTTGAGCGCTCCAGACATAATTACTTCCTCTCCTTCGTTTTCAAGCACCATGTCATCGCCCTTCTCTTCTCGAACACGCGTATCAGCTCTCTTCGGTTTTTCAGTCTTAATGACGAGATGTTTTTCGACTTTTGGAATGAGTGGTTCTTCGTCAGTGCCATATTGAATCGCTATATTTGTATAGACATTTCGAGTTTTTGCATTTTTCTGACGGTGTTCCTCAATTGTCTTCTTTGCGTATTCACGGGCCTTTACACGAGACATTCTTTTTTTCTCAACCTTATGAGTACCCAACTCTTCTTGGTTGACATACCATGTACGTCCAATGAGGTGCGCATCAACTTTTCCGCTACGGCAGAGCTGACCGACGTAGTCTGTGGCATAACCAAGTTCCTTTGCAGCTTTAGACGCCTTTACATAACTCTTTCCATCGAGAACAAGAACTTCCATATAAATACTAGTATACACGTGTACACGGCTACTTGCATAGCGAGTAGCCGTGTATATCGTCTACGCAAGTTGGATACAAAAACCTAGGCGAGTTGATTTTTGAAAAGTTCGAGAAGCATCTTTGGATTTGCAGAGCCCTTTGAGAGCTTCATGCCCTGTCCCACTAAAAACTGAATCGCTGTCTCTTTCCCTGCCCGATATTCCTCTACAACACTCGGGTTCTCGGATATAACTTGCACTATAATCTGTTGGAGACCCTCGTTTGAACTATTTTGCAGAAGTCCATTTTCTGTAGCATACACAAGTGGATCTACACCATCTCGAATTACGATGAGAAGTATGTCTTTTGCAACACGAGAAGTGATTTTTTCATTTCGCAAAAGTTGCATGAGCGCAACAAACATCTCTGTATGGAGATCCTTGAGTACATTTGATGAAGAAAGTTGCGGCAAAACATCTGTTACGAGGTAATTTGCAATCAAACGTGATGTTTCGACGTCATTATTTGCAATGCCAACCGCAGTTTTAAAAAATGAATCGACTGCGCGATCTGCAATTATTATTTCAATCTGCTCTCTCGTTAGACCGAGATTTCCATATTTTTCGCGCTTTTCTATGGGTAATTCTGGAGCAATTTCATGTATCCGTGACTCTTTGAGATCATCTGATAACTGTATGTTCAGCTTGGGCAAATCTGGATCGGGGAAATAACGGTAATCATTTGCAGACTCCTTCACTCTCTGTGAGAATGTCTTCCCTTTAATTTCGTCCCAACCGCGAGTTTCTTGTATAAGTTTTTCTCCTCTTTCAAGTACATCAATTTGTCGTTTAATTTCAAAAGCAATCGCACCTTCTACTGACTTAAATGAGTTGAGATTTTTTACTTCCACTTTTGTACCGAACGTATCATCCGGACTCACTGAGATATTTGCTTCGACACGCATCTCCCCTTTTTCCATATGGGCATCAGATACACCAAGTGTACGGAGGAGGAGTTGCAACTCGCGTGCAAAATTTCCTGCAGTTTTTGCATCATGAATAACGGGCTCAGTGACGAGTTCCATAAGTGGAACTCCTGCGCGATTGAAATCAATAATACTTCCCTCTCCTTGGTCATGGAGAGAACGAGCGGTATCCTCTTCAAGATGAACACGCGTGATGGCAATATCATTTAAGGTACCGCCCTTCACGAGTGGATATGCATACTGACTTATTTGATACCCCTTCGGAATGTCAGGATAAAAATAATTTTTTCTATCAAACTCAGTATAAGATGCAAGAGTTCCTTTGAGTGCATATCCGACGGTGAGAACATGCTGTACTGCTTTTTTATTAATAACGGGGAGTGTCCCTGGATGTCCCATACAGATTGGACATATGTATGTGTTTGGTTCTCCGTGGTGTGGATCATTTTTTGAATCACAAAACATTTTTGTCGTTGTTTTGAGTTCGGCATGTATTTCAAGTCCTATGGTTGGTGTGTATGTTTTCATATTTGCAAGTGGTTTTTTGATGAATTCAGCTCTGTATAGTACCGTCCAACACGAAAATCGACAAGCAATAAAAACACAAAAAGCAATTTCGTCAAAGGCTGCACCTGTACAGTTTGTTGTGCTTTATGCCCTACACAATAGTTTCAAAATAAATACAATTTAAGCCGTACTTTAAAGCAACAATGTATTGACAAAATTGTGTTTCGTGTTTTTTTATGTAGCTTTACGTAGCGTCCATGTACACGGTTGCTACTCGGTGTAATCAGTCGTGGTGGTAGCAGTAGTATTTTTCTCTGTACGGAGGTGTTGTGTGAGTGCGTCGCTAAGCTCTTTAACCCCAACCCCAAGCTCTCCTGATACTGCATATACGTGCTGTGTTCCCTCTTGGTGGAAGAGTGATGCTGTTTTCTCTATGACACTGTCATCAACAAGGTCTGACTTGGTGAGAATAATCCATTCTTCTTTTTTGAGAAGTGTTGGATTAAAACGTTCAAGCTCATGTCGAATACTTGTATATGTTGCAACCATGTCGGTACTCTCAAATGAGATACAGTGAAGAATCATCTTTGTCCGCTCAATGTGGCGAAGAAATTTGTGCCCGAGTCCCTTACCCTCCGAAGCCCCCTCAATAAGCCCAGGGATGTCTGCAATGATAAAACCGAATAGTTCTCCGAGATGTGGTTCTACTGTAGTGAACGGGTACGAATCTACTTTTGCATGTGCATTGGTAAGTGCATTGAGGAGTGTACTCTTCCCTGCATTTGGAAAGCCGACAAACCCAACATCAACAATGAGTGAGAGTACAATATGGAAGGTCCCCGCCTCGCCCTTTTTGCCGAGCGTTGCTACGTCAGGTGTGCGGTTTGTCGCCGACTTAAAGTGCTCGTTGCCGAGACCCCCACGCCCACCCTTGAGCACACAGTGCGTCTGACCCTCTTCCGTAAAGGTGTACACTCGCCCGCGCTCACGCTCAGTCACTGTGGCACCCAGTGGAACGTCGATAAAGAGGTCTTTGCCGTCCTTCCCATACCTACTCCGTTTTTCTCCTGGTTCACCGTGCTGTGCTCCGAATTCCTTGATTCCCGTGTACTTAGCGAGCATTCCCAAATCGCGGACAGCGCGCAAATACACACTCCCGCCACGCCCACCGTTGCCTCCAGCAGGACCACCAAAAGGTATAAATTTCTCGCGACGCCAGCGCACAACGCCATTGCCTCCGTTGCCGGCTTTTGCTGTTAGTGTGAGTTCATCTACAAACATAGTACAGCTATAAGAACACAAAATGACCTCATTTGCAAGCCGAGATTTTCAGACCAAGCAGAAGACACGCTCACTGTACGTGGAATACGGTGCATGTTCCAGTGACGAGAGACAACGATACAGATGCGATGCTACAGTCGATTTAGAACCTATCCATAAATTCTCAAATACTAGAGACTGAAGAAGACCACGCTCTAGAAGCGTTTGTTTGCAAAAGCACTGATAATGCTCATGAGTACTGAACCGAGAAGCGCACTCCAAAAATTAGCGATATGCACACCCTCGACAAATGACCCCACGAAGACGAGCATCGATGCATTGATAACCAGGAGAAAGAGCCCTAACGTCATAATCGTTATTGGTAGCGTGAGTATGACGAGTATCGGGCGAACGATGGTGTTGAGGATAATAAGAAAAACTCCAGCGATGAGCGCAGGGACCCACCCCGTCACTTCAATTCCTGGCACCACATACGACACAATGAGGAATGCCGCGGTGGTGATGAAAAGACGCATAAAGAAGTGCATATACAAATATTGTATCATCCATAAGAAATCTATACAAAAGACGCACGTTGCCAAAGGCAACGTGCGTCTTTTTCATCGTTCCCTATCTCGCTACAATGTGCCATTCACCGCTTGCAATAAGTGGTTCAGCCTTCTTGAATTTCAGTGTTTCTGTATCGGTGCCATTTGTGATGGTTACCAATTCATTGCGCTCATGGTGTTCCCCCTTACGGATTGGTGTGTGTGCTGTGGCTTCACGTGCTTGTACTGCCTCACTACTTCCTCCTGCGAGTGCAATACGTGCCTGTGCCTTCTTAAGTACCTCCTCCTCCTTCTCTACCGCTTCAATGCGCACGGTAGGGATAAGCTCAGCGATACGGTGTTGTGCCGCCTCCTGCATCTCCCTAAAGAGTCGCACCGCCTCCTTGCGATATTCAATGAGTGGATCTTGTTGACCGTACGCGCGAAGTCCCACACTCGAACGAGTGTGTTGCATCACTTCAAGGTGTTCTACCCAGAGGACATCATTCACCTGCAACATGAGTTTGCGCATCACCTGATACCAGTTTTCCTCACCATGCTCGGCAACACGTTTTTCAATCTCACCTTCTATTTCGGGAACCGCACCTATAAGCTCTTGTGTAAGATCTTTGACATCATCTATAGTGCCAAGGAGAAGCTTTCGACGTCGTGTGTATATGATTGCACGTTGTTTGTTGAGCACATCATCATACGCGAGCACGTGCTTGCGTGAATCGAAGTGGAAACCCTCAATTTTTTTCTGTGCTGACTCGAGAGAACTCGTTATCATTCCATTCTCAATCGGTTGATCTTCGGGAATACCAAATCGTCCCATCATATTCTTCACTACATCACCCGCAAAGACACGCATGAGTGAGTCGTCCATCGACACATAGAACTGTGTCTCTCCTGGGTCACCCTGACGGCCAGCACGTCCACGCAACTGATTGTCGATACGGCGTGCCTCATGGCGCTCTGTACCCAACACAAAGAGCCCTCCAAGCGATTTTATAAGCTCTGCTTCTTCATGTGTTGCGTTTGTTCCTCCGAGCTTGATATCGACACCACGTCCAGCCATGTTGGTCGCGAGTGTTACTTTCCCTTTCTTGCCAGCATCTGCAATAATCTCTCCTTCACGTTCATGATTTTTTGCATTGAGCATTTCGTGTACCACTCCCGCTTGTGTGAGTGCAACACTCAACATTTCGTTTTTATCAATTGAAGCAGTACCAATCAAAATTGGCTGACCCTTTTCATGTATCTCTTTCACTTTTTGAATGATGGCAGTAATCTTTCCTTTCTCTGTTTGAAAGATGAGGTCATTGTGGTCGGTTCGATGAATAGGATTGTGTGTCGGTACGGGAATAACATCGAGTTTATACACGGAATAAAACTCCTCTTGTGAAGTAATGGCAGTTCCCGTCATACCCGCAAGCTTGTCGTACATGCGAAAATAGTTTTGGAAGGTAATCGATGCGTACGTGCGTGACTCTTGCTGTATCGTCACTCCCTCTTTTGCTTCTATCGCCTGATGCAGTCCATCAGACCACCTGCGCCCTGGCTGAAGTCGTCCCGTGAATTCATCCACGATAACCACTTCGTTATCTTTCACGACGTACTCCTTGTCCCGACTGTAGAGTGCACGCGCTCGAACCGCAGTTTCAAGGTGATGCACATACTTAATTCCCTTGTCGGTGTAGATGTTGCCAATACCGAGCATCTTTTCCGCTTCTTCAATACCACTATCGGTAAGTGTTGCGCTCTTCAGTTTTTCATCAATGACATAGTCGGTCAGAGGATTGAGACGTGATGCGATTTGTGAAAAAATGGTATAGAGATTTTCCGAATCCTGCGCGGGTGCAGAAATAATAAGCGGTGTGCGCGCCTCATCAATGAGAATGGAGTCCACTTCGTCGATGATAGCGTATGTGTGTTCACGCTGACGGAGGTTCTGTACCTCAAACTCGATATTGTCACGCAAGTAATCAAAACCATACTCATTGTTGGTACCATAGGTGATGTCTGCTTCATACGCCTCTTTACGTGTACAAGGACGAAGGTAGTCATATACAATTTTATATGCGCCCTGTGTATCACGTGTTGCATCATCAGAAATACTCTGCGTTGCATCATAGAGATACGAACCTGTTTGATTGATAACACCAACACTCATACCGAGGAATGCATACACCTGCCCCATCCATACAGCGTCGCGACGTGCAAGATAATCATTGACGGTGATAACGTGCACACCACGTCCGTTGAGTGCATTCAAAAATGCAGGCAACGTACCTACAAGTGTTTTTCCTTCACCAGTGCGCATCTCTGTAATCATTCCACGATGAAGTATGACACCCCCGATGAGTTGCTCATCATAGTGTCGTTGACCGAGTGTACGTTTTGCAGATTCACGCACAAGTGCAAACGCGCGAGGAAGTGCTTCATCGAGTGTTTTTCCATTTACCACCTCGTCGCGCAGAAGGTCTGCCTGTGCACGAATTTCTATATCAGTAAGCTCTGTTAATTCAGTTTCAATCGCATTTATAGCGCTAATTGTCGGGGTTATTTGCTTTAACTCCTTTTCATACGTGGGTCCAAAAAGACGATCAAGAAATGACATATAATGTAAATTTGAGTGATTAGCATACCATAGAATACGGCTCCCGTGCAGATACATACGAAACCACCACCCGTGCGGGTGGTGGTTTCTCTGTAAGGAGCTTTGCGAAAAGTTATTTGCGCTTTGCTACCTTCTTTGCGGTCTTCTTTGGAGCTGCCTTCTTTGCTGCTGCCTTCTTAGGAGCTGCCTTCTTTTTTGCTGCTGGCATGATATTAGTTTTGAAAATTACCCAATAACTTTTCGACCGCATTATTCCCTTTTCAAAGAGCAATGTGCAAAGAGAATGTTTGCTTACATGTAATTATCATTCATTAAAAAAAATGCACAAGAAAAAAAATAAAAATTGTGTGGATAAGTACAAAAAATTTCATAAAAAAATTATTTTTGTATGAAAATTTTTTTATTTTTACATAAAAAAATATTTTTACGCATAAAAAAGATGTATGCGTGATGTTCATCAATAAAAAAATACGTGAAAAAAAATTTATACAAAATTTTTTTTCACGTATTTTTTACTGCAACACGCGCACTTCTTGTTCAATCACTATCCCTGTTGCTTCATATACACGTGCGCATACTTTTTTCACAAACGATTCCACCTCATGCGCGGTTGCCCCTCGCTCGCATACGAGCACGAGCGCTTGCTTTTCATAGAGTCCTACCTTCCCCTCATGGTACCCACTCAGACCACACACCTTATCGAGTATCCACCCAAGTGGCACCTTCACACGACCGTCCTCCTCAGGGTACCCCGGAACCTCAGGATAGCGCGCAACGAGCGCTTCATATTGCAGAGGAGAGATAATCGGATTCTTAAAGAAGGAACCGGCAGTACCTATGGTGTGCCAATCGGGAAGCTTATTGGTGCGAATAGCGACAATCGCTTCTCGAATTCCCTTGAGCGTTGGTTCACGTCCATTCTCAAAATGTACGACGAGATCTCGGTACGTGAGGTGTGGTGTGGGCACACGGGTGAGTCGAAAAGTGACTGACAAAATAACGAGGTGTGCACCCTCAGAGTGCTTAAATATCGAATCTCGATACGCGAACATACATGCTTCATTGGTAAACATGCGTACGATATCTTCTTTTGTATCGTAGACGGTGACCTGCTCTATGACATCTTTACCTTCGACACCATACGCACCCACATTCTGTACAGGAACAGCACCTACGGTGCCTGGGATGTGCGACAAATTTTCAAGGCCCCATAATCCTTTTTCAACCACCTCACCAACGAGTGCATCGAGCGACACTCCCGCCTCTGCAGTCACGTACACGTGCTCTCCTTCCTCGTGGTATGCAATATCCGAAGTTGCCATATGGAGGACCACACCGCGCACTCCAGCTTCATATACGAGCACATTTGAACCACTCCCGAGTATCGTAATTGGCAGTAATTCATTTTTTGCCCACGTCACTGCTTCACGTAATTCATCCAGAGTATGAATTTCAACAAAAAAATCAGCAAGACCACCGACACCAAGTGTGGTATATGGTGCGAGAAGTACATCAGTTTGTATACATGAAGGCATAAAATAGTATGTTATGTGCAGGCACTAAGAGCCTATCCACTGACCCTCAGATACGAGGCATCGAGGAATGAAAACATGAGGCGTATTCAACATACGATGAATGTTTGAATGACGAAGATAACAAAGTAGGTGGGGTTAGTGGGTAGGATCTAAAAAGCTTATCCTCTCATAAGGCCAGTGGGTGCGAAGCTCCAAATTATATGAAAGTCTAATATTGTGAGTGCCGCCACTAGCCGTATCAAAGGACAAGCTACTCGTATAGTATACACATTTCCTCATATCGTCACAAATGAAAAATCTCTTACAGAGACTGTTCAGGTTGTATGACAAAATAAAAAACAAAAGTTTTTATTTATGTCGAC
>CAYRMF010000036.1:0-10511 GCA_964425475.1 uncultured Candidatus Saccharibacteria bacterium
AGGAAGTGCTTAGTATAAATAGTAATGAAATTACTATTTTACTTAGCAACTTGACCCTGAGGATCTAATTCGTTCACCTATTGTCGTGTTGCGACCAGAAAATTCCCAGCGGAATTTTCTTACGGCTTCGGCAATGACAAATCAAAAGCACCAGACATCCGTCTGGTGCTTTTGATTTGGCCGGCTCATTGCCTGCAGATGTTCGCACCAAGACAATAGGCTCACTTCTTTATAACTCATATGACCCTTATGCGTACGATGACACCACAAACACTATTCCGGTTAACCGGAATAGTGTTTGGAGAAAGGAGGAATTTGTGTAAGACTATTCGTATGGAGAAAGGAGTAGATTACATTGGTGTCGCGGTATGTTTTTATTGTCATGACAGTGATGGTAATTATGTACTCACGAAGCGTAGTGCTTCTTGTCGTGACGAGCAAGGGCGCTGGGATTTTGGAGGAGGCGGAGTAAGATTTGGGGAGACAGTGATACAAACATTATTGCGTGAAATTAAAGAGGAATATGGTACAGAGCCAGTATCCTACGAATTTTTAGAATGTGATGAAGTTTTTCGTGAACACGATGGAAAACGAACCCACTGGATTGATTTCAGGTATAAGGTATTACTCAACAGGGCATTGGTTACAAATAATGAGCCTGAGAAGCACGATGATATTGGTTGGTTTACACTCGATGATTTGCCATCACCACTGCATTCACAAATTGAGCGTGAAGTTGAAAAGTACAAAGGATTATTGTAATTATGTATGAATCATATAGAAAAAGTTAAAGAACTCGGATTACGCACAAATCAATTTGTTTTGGTTGGAGGTTCTGTCTTGGATATACATAAAATCCGAAAGAGCGACGATATCGATGTTGTTGTAAGTACAGAAGCTTTTGAAGAATTGAAAAAAAGAGGATGGGAGCTCGATGAAGAATTTAAAAGCAAATGGGGAAGAGAGCGTCTTAAGAATGATGTCTTTGAAGTGGTGACCGGACTTAATTTTGAATATTGCAACTATATTATGCCGTTTGAGATTTTGTTTGACTTGTCACAAGTAATTGATGGTGTGCATGTGCAACCTCTTGGAATGTTACTGCTTGGCAAAAAGGATATCGGGAGGGAGAAGGATTTGAAAGATATAGAGTTGATAGAAAATTTTTTTGGGGTACATTTAGAATGATATATGCATTTTCACGTCATAACCCTATTTCCGGAAATCTGTGAGACGTACACCAGTTCGTCTATTCTTGGTCGTGCGCAAAAAACAGAGAAGGGAAAAGGAGCGAAGCATCGAGGAAAGAAAATCGAAGTGACCTACTACAATCCTCGTGAGTACACGAAAGACAAGCACCATAAGGTTGATGACCGACCCTATGGCGGTGGTCCGGGGATGGTGATGTACGCAGAGCCCATACTCAAGGCGTGGGAAAAGGCAGTGGGGAGGAAAGTAAATCAGAAAACAGAAAACAGAAAATATAAAATCAAGACGTTGATTATGTCACCGCGGGGGAAAGTGTTTGATACAGAGATGGCAAAAGCACTCGCGAAAAAATATACCGACATTGTCCTCATCTCGGGACGCTATGAGGGGATTGATTCTCGTGTTCAGAAAATTCTCAAGGCGGAAGAGATTTCGGTAGGTGATTATGTCCTCACTGGTGGTGAACTCCCTGCACTCGCTATTATCGATTCTGTTGCACGGCAGGTGCCCGGTGTCCTCGGCACTTTCGAGTCACTCGAAGAAGAACGTGTCTCAAGCGGGGAAATGTACACCCGCCCGGAAGTCCTTGAGTATAAAAAGAAAAAGCACAAAGTCCCACCAGTATTTCTCTCCGGCAACCACGCTGAAATTGAAAAATGGCGCGCAGAGCAGGGATAACACTATTGACGGAATTATTTATTACGTATATTATTACGTAATATGAATACTGCTACAAAAACAAAACTAACTATAATGCTTGATACTGAGGTGTATGAAGCTCTTCATAAGAAGGTTGGAGGGCGAAAGATAGGGACTTTTCTCAGCAACCTTGCGCGACCGTATGTAGTTGTTGGTACTCTTGATGCTCGCTACAAGGAGATGTCATTGGATGTTGTACGTGAGTGTGATGCCAAAGAATGGGTCGAAAGTGATTTGGAAGTTCTGAGTACAGAAAATACATGGCAGTTTTAAAACCAAAACGAGGTGATGTGTGGTGGGTTAATTTTGACCCAAGTATAGGCTCAGAAATACAGAAAAAACGCCCAGCGATTATTGTGAGCAATGATAGTTCAAATAAGTATTTGAGTCGCGTACAAGTCATTCCACTTACCTCAAGTATAGAAAAAATCTATCCCAGTGAGTGTCTTGTTGAAGTGAAAAAACAAATCTGTAAAGCAATGGCAGATCAGATTAAGACAGTGAGCCTCGAACGTTGCAGTGAGCGTATTACGATACTGAGCGAGACAGAAATGACTACTGTTGAGTCTGTGCTCAAATTACAGCTTGGTTTGGTGTAAAAACATCCGCCTGCGCTATCCCCGTAGCAAGACAACGGGGCATTACGCGGGCGGAACCAGGGTGTTTTTTCTAGCAGAAGATTCGGCTCCGCCAATCTATATATTTGTCCATTCATCAACGCCGCAAGCGGACATGGCATTCTGGACGAACTAGTAAATTCAGTCACTATCGTCTATTGATGTTCCGGACCTCGATCTCCCAACTTCTGTTGTCATGTTATATTTTGGTTCGGTATCTGGCTTACCACTAGTTATCTTTTTGTTGATTGAGTGAGATACTAGTCTAGCGCCTAAATTTAAAAAGAGCTGAAGGTGAATGATGTAACCTTCAGCTCTACTTGGGGTGTGTTACCCAGTACTTTGCTTCTTCAGAAATGCGAGCATTTCGTCCCCCGCAGCGTTTGCTTTTTCAGGAGATTTTTCCTTGTTATTCACCCGCACACGGAGAATATTTTTTAGTTCATCAAAAGTTAGTTCGCGACCAATGAGACTTGCCAGCTCCTTTGCTTCCGCAAGTGACCCCATACCCACATATCCTGCAAGAATTAATTCAAATGCATTCATGCGATGTGTTTCGGGGAGAAGTTGCGCAATCTTTAAAGCGTAGGGAAGATCGCACTCTGCAGTGCCGGGATGAGCGAAGACCTCAAGAAGGTCAAGTAACATGTTGATTCGTTCAAGTTCTTGGAGACATTCTGCGTATTCTTCAACATATTTGATGCCGAGTTGTGCAAGTAGTCTGCTAATCATGGCGTTTCCCTTCAAGAAAGTAATAGAAAATAACACTCAAACACATGTTTGATGTTTTTTATCTTACAACACTAATTCTAAAAAGTCAAATTATACACCAAAATCCACAGGAAACTGTTGACCTTTTTGGGCTATTCTGGTATTATTCCGTCTACGCAATAGGATCTCGAATGAGTCATGGATGTGCGATGTTTTGTAGGAGGTCATATACGCTCACGTATATGAGAACACCGGGAACGAAAGTTCCATAATCACGCATCACGTGATGTACACATTACACGCAAAGTAAAAACCGTATGCAGGGAACGCGCTTTTGGCGCGGTTTTGCTGGTGCGGTGATTACTTTTTAAGAGATAATTTTTATACACTATGTCGAATGCACCAAAACACGATGTGTCTGTAGGAACACTTCCAAAGAAGCGTTTCCAAAATTTTCGTGATGCGCGCGTGTCACTCCCTGATCTTGTGGAGCCACAACGTGAATCATACAAGGCATTTGTCGAGCAGGGTCTCAAAGAAATTTTCAGAGAATTTTCACCCATCAGTGACTATTCTGAAAAAAAGTTTGACCTCCTCTTCAAGAAGTACGAGCTCGGTCAGCCAAAGACGACACCTGAGTATGCTCGCGAAAACAAGCTCACCTATGAGGCGCCACTTCGTGCACTCGTCGTCTTGAACAACAAGACGTTTGGTGGCGAAAAGGAACAGGAGATTTTTCTCGCTGACATTCCGGTGATGACTGAGAACGGTACCTTCATCATCAATGGTGTCGAGCGTGTTATCGTACCCCAGCTCGCACGCTCCTACGGTGTATTTTTCACGACGAATGAATCAAAGGGACGTACCTACTTTGGTGCAAAGATTATTCCTGCCCGCGGTGCGTGGGTAGAGATTGAGTCTGAAGCAGATGGAGTCATCTACGTGAAGATTGACCGCAAACGCAAATTCCCTATTTCGTCACTCTTCCGTGTACTTGGTGTGACGAATGACAAGGATATGCTCAAACTCTTGAAGGGTACTCCACAGGGTGAAGAGTACATCACCCGTACACTCGCAAAAGATCCCGCAAAGACAACCGACGATTCATACATCGAAATCTATCGTCGTCTTCGTGACGGTGACCTTGCAACAGTCGACAATGCAAAAGAGTTCATCAACTCTATCTTTAGTCCAGCGCGCTACGACCTTTCAGAGATTGGACGCCACCACTTCAACGAGCGTTTTGGTCTTTCGATTGATGCGAAGGCAGATGCACAGCGTACGGTGTCCATTGAGGATTTGGTGACTATCATCAAAAACATCATTGAGCAAAATAATACCCCAGGGGCGCTCGCCGATGATATCGACCACCTCGGCTTCCGACGTGTGCGCTATTTTGGGGAGATGCTCCAACAGCGTATCCGTGTGGGTATGACCCGCGTGAAGCGCAATATCCAAGACCGTATGTCGACGATTGAAACCGAGACATCGCTTCCAATCCAGCTCGTGAATCCCCGCCCACTCCAAGCGGCGATTAAGGAATTTTTCACGACCAACCAGCTTTCACAGTTCATGCAACAGCAAAACATGCTCGCAGAACTCGAGGGTCTTCGTACACTCTCAGCACTCGGCCCGGGTGGACTCACCCGTGAGCGTGCTGGCTTCGAGGTACGTGACGTACACACCTCTCACTATGGACGCCTCTGTCCAATTCACACCCCAGAAGGTCCAAACATTGGACTCATCCTCCGTCTCTCCATGTATGCGCGTGTGAACCGCTTCGGTATCATTGAAACACCGTACGCAAAGGTAGAAAAGGGTGTGGTGACTGATGAAATTGTCTACCTCAATGCCCACGAAGAGGAGCGATACCACATTGCACACGCTGCTGTTGAGGTTGATGATAACGGTAAGATAAAACCAGACATTCTCGAAGCGCGACTCAAGGGTGAGCCAGTCATCGTCGCGAAAAAGCAGATTGAATATATCGACATTGCATCCAACCAAGCATTCTCTGTTGCAACTTCGATGATTCCTTTCATCAACCACGATGATGCAAACCGCGCACTCATGGGTTCAAATATGCAGAAGCAAGCTACTCCGTGTATCGTGCAAGAAGCACCACTTGTTGGAACCGGTGTTGAGGAGCTTGCCGCACGAGATACGGGACGTATGATAATGGCTCTTGAAGCAGGTGAAGTGGTGGAGGCAGACGCACGCCACATTGTGGTAAAAAATAAGGACGGTAAGAAAAAGGAATACACACTCACGACATTCCAGCGAACCAACGATTTTTCAGCGTTCTATCACATCGCATCGGTATCGGTGGGTGATAAGGTGAAGCGTGGTGATGTGCTCGCAAATACATCCTCGACCGATAATGGTCAAATGGCACTCGGGCAAAACATGCTCGTTGCGTTCATGAGCTGGTCTGGAGCAAACTACGAGGACGCTATCATTATTTCAGAGCGTGTGGTAAAGAACAGTAAGTTTTCTACCATTCACATTGATGAACTTGAGGTCTCCGTACGTGACACGAAACTCGGCCCTGAAGTAACAACTCCAGACATTCCGAATGTATCTGAACTGAAGCTTCGCAACCTCGACGAGGAGGGAATCATTCGTATTGGCGCTGAGGTTCGCCCCGGCGATATTCTTGTGGGTAAGGTGACACCAAAAGGTGAAACACAGCTCACTCCAGAAGAGCGTCTCCTCCGTTCTATTTTTGGCGAGAAGGCAAAAGATGTGAAAGACACTTCCCTTCGACTTGAAGCAGGAAAGCGGGGACGTGTCATTGGGGTAAAGATATTCACGCGCGAAAATGGAGATCAACTCGAAAGTGGTGTCATCAAGCGTATCCACATCACCGTAGCACAGGTGCGCAATGTGTCAGTGGGAGATAAGCTCGCCGGACGCCATGGTAACAAGGGTGTTATTTCACGCATCCTTCCTGAGGAAGATATGCCATACACTGAGGATGGGAACCCTGTTGATGTTATTCTCACCCCGCTCGGTGTACCAAGCCGTATGAACCTTGGACAGATTCTTGAACTCCACCTCGGTATGGCGGCAAACACGCTCGGCTACCAAGCTATCGTACCTCCGTTTGCAGGTGCAACAGAAAACGAGGTAAAGGCGGAACTCGTCGCAGCGGGGCTTCCCTCAGATGGAAAAATTTGGCTCCGTGATGGTCGCACCGGCGACAGCTTCGCTCAGCGTATTTCAGTGGGGTACATGTACATTATGAAACTGCATCACATGGTGGAAGACAAGATCCACATGCGCTCAATTGGTCCATACTCACTCATTACCCAACAGCCACTCGGCGGAAAGGCACAAGTGGGAGGTCAGCGTTTTGGAGAAATGGAGGTGTGGGCACTTCTCGGGTATGGCGCAGCGTACACACTTCGCGAGATGCTCACCATTAAGTCAGACGATATTGTCGGACGTTCTGCAGCATTCGATGCCATTGTCCGTGGCGAAAAGATTAGTCATCCACATACCCCCGCAGCATTCAATGTGCTCGTCAATCAGTTGCGTGGACTCTCACTCGATATCGATCTCCGCAAGGAGGGTAGCAATCGCACTTATTAATTCGTAGTCTTTTAGTCATCATATGAAAACACAAGCTCCACAGCAATTCAGCGAAATTTCGCTCAAGCTCGCGTCACCAGAGCGTATTCTTGAATGGTCAAAGGGTGAAATCACAAAACCGGAGACCATCAACTATCGCACCCAACGCCCTGAGAAACATGGTCTCTTTGACGAGAGAATCTTTGGACCAGTGGAAGACTACGAATGTGCATGTAAGAAATACCGCGGTATTCGCTACAAGGGTATCACCTGTGAAAAGTGTGGTGTTGAAATCACCCGCTCTATCGTGCGACGTGAGCGCATGGGCCACATCGACCTCTGCGTACCGGTGTCACACATCTGGTTTCTCCGTGGTGTACCAAGCCGTATTGCACTCATCCTCGGTACCTCTGCTGCATCGATTGAAAAGGTTATCTACTTTGCGGGATATATCGTCACCAAGGTAAGCCAGGATGAAAAAAATCGTATTCTCCGTGAACTCGATACTGAATTCAAGACGAAATACAAAGAGCTCGCAAATGAGCAGGCACGTGAAGAACTTCAGAGCCGTATGACCGACATCAAACACGAGATTGAATCAATCACGGTTGGTTCCATTCTCGACGAGATGCACTACCACAAGTACTCAATGAAGTATTCAACACTCTTTGATGCACGTATCGGTGCGGAAGCGATTTACGATATTTTCAAGAAACTTGACCTCGTACTCCTCCGCGATCAACTCGAAAAAGCGCGTGAGACAGCGGGTGCAGCAGAGCGCACCAAGCTCGACAAGCGACTCTCACTCGTGAAAGGAATGATACATGCTGAAGTGCGTCCTGAGTGGATGTTCCTCATGCGTATTCCCGTCATCCCACCAGCACTTCGCCCGATGGTGGCACTCGAAGGAGGGCGACACGCATCTTCAGACCTCAACGACCTCTACCGTCGCGTTATCAACCGAAATAATCGATTGAAGAAACTCATCGATATCATGGCACCGGATGTGATTCTTCGAAACGAAAAGCGTATTCTCCAAGAAGCAGTGGATGCACTCATCGACAATTCAATCCGTCACGGCAACACCGCATATTCAGCAATGAGCCAGGCACAGCGCCGTCCACTCAAGTCACTCTCAGACTACTTGAAGAGTAAGCAGGGTTACTTCCGCCAGAACCTTCTTGGAAAGCGTGTAGACTACTCGGGACGCTCAGTGATTGTCATCGGTCCAGACCTCGCGCTCGACCAGTGTGGTCTCCCAAAGCACATGGCGCTCGAACTCTTCCGCCCCTTTGTCATCGCACAGCTCTTGAAACAAGAGCTCGCATACAACATTCGTGGTGCAGGACGCTTGATTGAAGACGGTGTACCAGAAGTGTGGGCAATTCTTGAAGATGTCATTCGAGACCGTCACGTACTCCTCAACCGCGCACCAACGCTCCACCGACAGGGTATTCAGGCATTCCGCCCAGTCCTCATTGAGGGTAACGCTATCCAAGTGCACCCACTCGTCTGTCGTGCATTCAACGCCGACTTCGACGGTGACCAGATGGCAGTGCACGTTCCTCTTTCAGATGAAGCACAGTACGAGGCGCGAGAAATTATTTCTGCAAACAAAAACATTCTGAAGCCGGGAAGTGCTGATCCTGTTGTATCAGAGAAACTGCTCGATATGGCACTCGGTGCATTCTGGATGACTAAAATAATTGATAAAGCATTGGGAGAAGGAAAAGCATTCCAATCACCAAACGCCGCTATCCTTGCGTACGATTTTGGAGTCATTGATCTTCGTGCAAAAGTGAAAGTCCTTGCAACTGATACACCAAAGTACAAGCACTTCGGTGGACAGCTCTTTGAGACATCAGTGGGACGTCTCCTCTTCAACTCAGTACTTCCGTCGGATCACCCATTCCTCAATGAGAATGTCACACAGCGCACACTCTTTGGTATCATCATCGATATCATCGATGATGAGGGTATTGGCGCAGTACCAAAAATCGTCGACCGCATGAAGCGATTCGGTTTTGAGTACGCGACAAAGTCAGGTGTTACGTGGGGTATTGATGATGTGGTGGTACCACACCAAAAGAAGGCAATTATTGAAAAAGCGCGCGGTGAAGAAGCAAAGGTAATCTCATTTTTCAATGAGGGTCTTATCTCTCGTGATGAGCGACGTCGCATGATTATCGAAATCTGGCACCGCACAAAGACCGAGATTGAGGGGACACTCCCTGAGACACTCGATGTGAATGGCTCCGTGTACGATATGTGGAAGTCAGGCGCTCGAGGTTCTATGGGACAGATCGCCATGATGGCTGGTATGAAGGGACTCATTATCAACACGCGAGGAGAAACGCTCGAGTTCCCGATTCTCTCATCGATGAAGGAGGGTATGAGCCCTATTGAGTATTTCATTACCACACACGGTTCACGAAAAGGACTCGCTGACACGGCACTCCAAACTGCAAAGGCAGGGTATCTCACACGACGTCTTTTCGTGGTAGCACAGGATGCCATCATAACTGAGCCAGATTGTAAGACAAAAGACGGTGTCACTATCGGGCGCGTGTCATCTTCAGGTATCGAGATTGCATTCTCAAAGGCAATTCGTGGACGTATCCTTGCGGTAGATGCAGTGACTGGTAGTGGAGAAGTACTCTTTAAGAAGGGACATTTACTCTCACGTCTTGAGTCGATTGCTATTGAAAAATCTGATATTGCAACCGTTGAAGTACGTTCACCGATGACCTGTAAAACGCTCCGTGGTGTGTGTCAGCAGTGCTATGGTATCGACCTCACGACGAACAAACTCGTTGATATTGGAGAAGCGGTCGGTACCGTGGCCGCACAGGCGATTGGAGAGCCGGGAACTCAGCTCACGATGAATACCAAGCACGCAGGAGGTGCCGCGTCAGTTGGTGGAGACGTGACTTCCGGTTTGCCTCGAGTGGAAGAAGTGTTTGAAAAACGCTCACCAAAGGTACCCGCAGTCATTTCTAAGACCGACGGTATCGTAACGAGTATTCGCACTGAAGGTAAGGAACGAATCATTACTGTTGCGCCAACACTCGGTTCAAAACATGCAACAAAGAAAAATGATCCTATTGAATATGCAGTGCACTTTAGACGCGTCATTATTGTGAAAGAAGGCGAATCAGTGAAACAGGGGCAATTCCTCACCGATGGTTCTGCACACCTTCCCGACCTCTTCAAATATGCAGGTCAAGAACCAACGCAGGAATACATCATCAATGAAACGAACAAGATTTACGAGCTTCAAGGTGTGACCATTGCGCGTAAGCACATTGAGCTCATCGTGAAGCAGATGATGAGTCGTGTGAAAATCACCCACGTAGGTGACAGTTACTACACCGTCGGTGATGTCGTCGAGGAGTGGAATTTCGTTGAGACCAATAATACACTGGTCGGTGAAGGGAAGGAGGTTGCAAAGGCAGACCGCCTCATTCTCGGTATTACCGAGACCTCACTCTCACGCAAGAGCTTCCTCTCGGCTGCGTCATTCCAGAACACCACGCGCGTGCTCATCAACGCTGCCGTACGCGGTAGCGAAGATAAGCTCACGGGACTCATGGAGAATGTCATCATTGGACGACTCATCCCTGCAGGTACCGGCTTCGTCGGAAGCAACAAGTACGAAGCGATTAAGCAGTTCCAAATTCAGGATACTGACGGGGAATAGGA
>CAYRMF010000037.1:0-10243 GCA_964425475.1 uncultured Candidatus Saccharibacteria bacterium
GACTGGACGTTGTGTCCCCAGCTTCCGATGAGGCAGTGAGGCGGCCAAACCATGACCTGGTACTTTCCGTCGGCCTCAAGTTGCCTTGCGTATCCAATGGCGTAGCTACGCAACTCGGGCCGGCGGGGAACCCACGTACCGTCTTTGATGGACTCGGCAGAGATGATGGTCATCGGGTCCGGTGAATTGCCGTTCGCGTCACGCCAGAATGCGGGGTGAGCGATATCCACCAAGTGGTGGCTGTCCAAGGTGACGTGGATCTTCTGCAGTTTCGTTCCGATTCGGTCGACCATGGTCGCGAGCCGGCGCATATCTTCGTTGGCTCCGGCAACAGGCAGTGCTGCTCCCGAAATATCCATGAAGTCGTTTTGGGGATCAATGATCAAGAGTTGCACATTCATGATGTTTCTCCAGAGTAGGGTGGTGAGAACAAGTCTCGATGGTGCATACGGTATATGCGATTTTCAAAGAACAACCCCCAACCTTCCGTTGAGGTGGAGCACCCCGGAGTTTTTAACCCCCGGGCGCGCCACCTGAAAAGAAGATAAAAGTGTAATACATACACTAAGTAAAGAGTGAAGAATACCGCACCTGTGTGCGGAGCACCCTTTCCTCGTATACAGTAGCAAAGTACAATCTTAGTGTCAAGTATACACAAAGTAAAAAAGAATGCAAGGGGTTCTCCTCAGTCATTGAAACGACAAGCATTCCCTACCATGAAAGGCACCATGAGGTGGTGTGTGTACATTAGTGGAGTTGGGTTGCTCATTTGATTTGAGCAACGGTTAATCGGTTTCGAAGTTCAGGAATGTTCCATTCTCGATTTTGCGGTCTCGAGTTACTCATCATAATTGTTTGTCACACTCCAATTCTAGTACTCTCACCAGGAAACTTTCATTCCATGTATTGCCTCTCTGAGTACGGGATGAGTACGTATTTCTTTTGGTCAGGGATTATGAGAATCTCAATCGTTAAGCAGCGATTCAATCGCTGATGGTGCAATGGTTACGATAGGTTCTTTCTCTGGTGAGGTAAGTGATTCAACAGTCATATTGCATCAGTCTAAGGCTTAGTTTACAACAAATCAATGGTTCGGAATTAATCGATACTCAACAAATCGTTGATTAAATAAAATCGGTCGGACGCATTGCGCCCGACCGATTGATGTACCACCAAAAAGGAATTTAGGTGGCGAGATTTTCAACCAATTGCAGGTCGCCGACATCGTTGATGATGATTGCGCCACAGGCCTTCATCTTTTCGATGGCATCCTGCATGAGGTTGTCATAGATACCCCGAGTTGCCGCCAAGTTCAAGATGACCGTGAACCCAGCTTCGAGCAATTCAAGAACGGTTTCTTGCACACAGAACTCAAGTGCTAGACCACCGACCAAGAACACCCGGACCTGTTTCACCGTCGCCCACTCTATCAGGCCGGTGGATATTCTTTTTGCAAGATCTTGGTAGCAAGCACCGTATGGGTGCATGTCAGACTCGGTACCTTTAACGGCCCAGAAGTCGTATTCACGCACGTGTGGCAGACCCCCGATCAGTTCATGACCGAATTCACCCACAACCGCGTGCATGTTCCAGCGGACGTCCAGATCAGGTTCGTTGCTAATCATTTCCAGTTGAGGATGACCCTCGGATGCAGCCCAGCGCGCATTGCGTGAATGTGCATCTTTTGAAAAGCCACGAAACTTGGCAAAGGTGGCTTGCCGATTCAACTCATCGGCAATCAGGTGCCCCTCAGGAACAGGGAGTTCACCAGGGCACAAGGGTGTGAAACCGTTTTCAGCATCGACATCAAATGACATGACTGCAGAGAAAGGAACCGCACCTCCAGGGTAATACAAGGCCATTTCGTTCATGATTGTTTCCTCAAGTTAAAAAAGAACAAACCCCAAACTTTCGTTGAGGTGGAGCACCCTGGAGTGTGTACCCCCGGGCGCACCACCTCAACACAAGATGTTCGTGAACCATGGACAAATAATGGAAGAGTGCCATGAGTACACGCACTCATGTGTGGTACCTCCTCCTCTCGCGAAGGACAAACTTGGTGTCAAGTATACACAAAGTAAAAAAGAATGCAAGGGGTGCTCCGCAGTCATTGAAACGACAAGTGCGCCATATTGTGAAAAGCACCGGGAGGTGGTTTGTGTAGTATGAATAGCAAAATCATGACTCCGCTTAGCACCAAGGCACGGAAGCAAAGCAGTTTGCTTTCTTTTGTGGGGTCAAGTTTCTAATTCGCTAACGCTCATAAGAACTTTCTCCCCGAACTCATTCATTTTTGCATTAGTAATAGCAAAAATATCATTCCGTTTAGCACTAGAGCACGAAAGCAAAGTAGTTTGCTTTCTAAACAAAAAGAATTGCAAGTGATATTGCAATTCTTTTTGTTTACTCTAGTGCTCTCACCAGGAATCGGACCTGGATCGTAGGTACCGCAAACCCACATTCTATCCATTAAACTATGAGAGCATATTGTGCTGTGTGAAATTTGTACATCGCCTGTCCTGTAGTTGAAAAAGTTTGGGAAACTGTTTCAGGTACACGCCCGTCTTACAGACGCTGTTCAGGTTGTAGCTACTTTTGTTCACGTTGCTCCAAAAGTATCATACAACCTTCTTGAATAGTCTCCCAGACTATTCAAGCCCACATTCTATCCATTAAACTATGAGAGCAGGGTGTACTGTGGTGCACGCTTAAAAGTGCACACACCAGCATACATTAAAATCCTAAAAATTCCAGTATCAGGTGCCCGAGGGGCTCCTTGAGGTGCTCTTCGGGGAGGCGAGGCGCAATGAGACGCTCTGCATCGTCCACGTAGTCTTCGGGGAGGGGCATGATGATGAGTGGCATCAGCATCTTTTTTGATTTAATGAGAAGCATAGGACCCTTTACATTATGCTCATCAATATAGTATGACTCAAGTGATGAATAGGGGTAGAGTTCTGTATCAAAACGTATACCGCGACTGAGTACCTCAAACGGAATAATACGAGGCGGACGATTACCAACAATGAATACCGTTGCGGTACCGAGGAGAATGACGACACCGAAGAGAACGTTGTTAAGAATAATGGCGGTTACCGACGCGGCGAGTGCGATGATGCCGAGCGCCCAAAACCAATCGGCACTCTTTTCGATGTGGGTGTGCTCGGGAGCTTCCCAGTAGATAGATTGTGTACTTTCCATGTGAGTATTGTATCACGCACGATTACCTTTTTTGGGGTATAACCGTGTGTATATATAAAAAATGACCGTGGCGAAGCCACGGTCATTTTTTATATATCCAAAGGATGGTACCGCATCGTTTCCGTATCGGTGACGCCAACGAGCATCTCGAGCGAGAGCTCATCCTTGAAGGGGTCGAGCACCTGTGATGCAACCTGCGCGAAGTACTTCGCCTTTGCTTTTGCAATACCATGTTCGTACCTCCTCGTGTACGCAGCCGACACGAGGAGGAGCGCACCACCCGCCTTGAGCTCTGGATTCTTTGCGAAATTATCGCGCACAATGTTTCCCGCGACCAAGACCGCATCGCGCCAGGTACTGTCGGTGTGTCCGTATGGGCCAATGATGAGCGCACGGTTGGGGAGGTGGAGCCAATCAAAGCCACGCCCCACACCGATAATGTTTTCGTTGTGGACAAGTTCTTGTATCGGACGCCCCTCTCTCTTGATGCGTGCAACGTGGTCGCGATTACCGACCGCAAGCGGGAGCAAATCTCGGAGCATCTGTTCCTCCACATCGGGGTACAGTGCAAAGAGCTTTTCCTGGAGTTTCCCGTCGGTGATGTCTATGTTGTCCGCTATCGAAAAATCCTCACCATTAGTACCGCAGAAGACAAGACTATCTTCATCTGTTTCAACCCCGACCACTATTGCGGCAATCGTGGGATTTTGTTCACCGAACACTTCACCAAACTCATTTTTGAGTGTGAATGCACCACGGCGGGCTGCCTCGGTATCATACTGGTGTCCTGCACATCCACGGTGTTCACTCCCCTTTGAGAAGTGGTAGGTGCAGAGTGCGAATGTGGGACGGCCTGCGCGAACTGCTTGGTCTTTTGAATCGAGAATGAGTCGACCGAGGTAGGGGTCACCGAGCACAAATTTTCCACCGATATTGCGGAAGGGGTGGAGCTTTCCCAGAGGAACTCCCGTGATGAGGGGGAGGTTGATACGGCCATCCATGCACTTGAAGACGAGCATCTTCGTGGGATATTTGTATGAGTAGAGTGCTCGAGCGTCGAGTGCAATCGGTGTATTGAATACGTCGCTTCTCTCTGCGTTGAGGGCAAGTATTTCTTGTTTGAGTGACATGGTAATTGATTATGGAAATATATATAAAAGGGTAGTGCGTCCTGCTGTGGGGGAAACCCCACAGCAGGACGCACAGCACATGCAGTTGTACCACACCGAAGGAAAAGATTGAAGTGCTCCGCATGGAAAATGACAAAAGAAAAAGGCCTTGCACAGCGGCAAGACCTTTTATTTGGTGCACCCCACGAGGGGGTGCAAAGAGTTCAGTCAACCAGACGAGTCGGAATGCACCCGCCCTTGGCACCCTTAACGCAGGTCGGCGGAACGGGGGTTGCAGGCGGCGGTGCAGGCGGAGTTGCCTTTGGCGGCATCTTGCAGGGCAAGGCCGCATAGCCAGTCACGGAATAACCTTGTGACACGGATAGTCCGGAGGTCAGATTTCCTGCGCCACCGGCACCAGCGCCAGCGATGCCACCTGATCCAGCACTGCCTGCAGCGGCACCAGTGATGACGTAGTAGAGGACGTGCCCCCACTTCTCGCGGACAATCTCGCCTTCATCGACGTACTCGTCGTAGATGTACGGATTTTCCTTGTCGAAACCCATCGGGTTTTTGTCCGACACAGCGAGCTGGCCGTCCGCCGACTTGATGTGCATTTCCTCGGTCATTGTGATGAAGAAGAAAGTGCCAGCGACAGACCGGACAACGACATCTTCCGGGTTCACTTTCCAGCGCCGACCGCACGTTTTGGTGAGGAGCATCAACTGCTTCCCACCGACGGTGAGGAATTGCGCGGGCAGATCGACCGTGTCAGCGACCAGCGAGATGCTCCGGTTTTTTTCATAGTAGCTGATGCCACCATTGTTGGCGGTGGCGGTACCCGTGCCACCACCACCATTTCCGCTACCACTGATCCCAGCGGCCGCATTGGACGCGCCACCTTGACCGCCGGTTGCACTGGAAGCAGACTTGGCGTTGCCACCCGTTGCGTTGGAGTTGGCGATGCCAGTCGCTTCCGATTTGGAAGTTGCACCAGCGATGCTAGTGCCACCTTCGCCACCCTTGCCACCCGCTCCGCCGGCGCCACCTTGGCCACCGTAGCCATTGCCACCGTTGTTCACGGTGCCGGGGTTGTTGGGTTTGTCGTGACCGCCGGGCTTGTCGCCGTGGGGCTTGTCCTTGTCGGGATGGCTGGGCTTGTCGTGGTCCTTGAAGTGGCCAAAACCTTTGCCGGGGCCGTCACCGGGCGACTTCCACTTCTCGTGTTTGCCGTCGTGACCGGAGTCATTGACTCCATCCATCCAGTTGGTAGCGAAAGCGGGGGAGGTTACGAAAAAAACGGCGCCGATTGCCACAGCGATGAGTTTCATTTTCATGATGCGTTTCTCCAGATGAGATTGATTGTGAAAAAACAAAAAAAAGGTACTGCTGTTGCAGAGAGGTCAGGCAGGATGCCATTCCTCCATACCGCGGTATTCTAGCATAATTAGATACTATTGTCAATCACAAAAGAGTCTGCATTTGAGCCGTGGAATACAGCCGGCGCGCGAAGCGCGCCGGCTGTATTGTGCTCAGAACGTGGTGAAATGAAGAGTAGGAAGCATGTCCAATACGCGGTATGATAAGTGCTATGTCACAAAACCCACTACACAATCAGCCCACCTCCTTCGTCATCTTTGGGGGGACCGGCAATCTTGCAGAGACCAAGCTACTCCCCGCACTCTTCGATCTCTTTGTCCAAAATCTGCTTCCTGATTCATTTCAGCTGTTGGGGCTGTCACGACGAGCACTCTCAGACGAGGAGTACCAGACCTTTGTGCGTGACAGTGTCATTGCGCGGAGGGGGAGTTGTGATGAGGTTGCGCTCGGCGCATTCTGCGCACACGCGAGGTACCGCGCGGGAGGGTTTGATGACCTATCCTCGTATGAGACGGTGAAGGTAGCACTCAACGCCTTTGATACAGAGATTGGACAGTGCACCAACAAACTTTTCTACCTCGCGGTGCCCCCGCATCTCTACGGCAATATCTTCGCGAAGCTCAAGGAGAGTGATGCGATGGCGCTCTGTGATGGTGTGGGCTCGTGGTCACGACTCCTCGTGGAGAAACCTTTTGGGAGCGACCTCGCTACTGCAGAAGCTCTCGAAGCGCAACTCTGCGATCTCTTCACGGAAGAGCAAATCTATCGTATCGACCACTACCTCGCGAAAGAGGCGATTGAAAATATCATGTCGCTCCGCTTTGCAAACAGTATTCTCTACGATTCGTGGAATGGAAATAAAATTGAGTCAATCGACATTCGACTCTTTGAATCACAGGATGTGTCGGCGCGTGGCTCATTCTACGACGGTATTGGAGCGCTCCGCGATGTGGGACAAAACCACATGCTCCAAATGCTCGCACTCCTCACCATGCAACCGGCCGATATCAGTGATGCGCCCGCGGTGCGTAAGAGTCGGCTTACCGCACTCAAATCGCTCGTCATGCGCGCGGTCGATCCGCACATACGCGCACAGTACGCAGGGTACCGCGAGACCGTGGGGGTAAACCCACAGAGTGAAACGGAAACCTATTTCAGGATTGAAACCCACATCGACAGTGAGCTCTGGAAGGATGTGCGCGTGACGCTGGAATCGGGAAAGGCACTCAACGCATCGCTCACCGATGTGCGCATTACGTTTCGAGCAATAGAGGAGTGTGCGTGCGCAACCAAGGAAGCGCTCCATGAGCACAGGAATACGCTCCACCTCACCTTCTCCCCCGAGCAGAGTATCCGCCTCACGATGTGGGTGAAGGAGCCGGGGTTTTCGTTTAAACTCCACGAGCGTGAGCTCATTCTTGCAAAAGAAGAAGGGGAGGCGCTCCGCTCACCTGAAGCGTATGAGCGCGTGCTCTACGATTGCATCATCGGCGACCAAACACGGTTCGTGAGTGGCGAAGAGGTGGTGGCGGCGTGGAAGTGTATCACCCCACTCCTCGAGCTGTTCCACACGCTACCCCTCCGTGGGTATGCGAAGGGGAGTGACCCGTCGACTATTATTGAATAACGTACACATTTATTTTATATATGAAAAAAGAAATTGGATTTGTGGGACTCGGGCGCATGGGATTCAACATGGTGACCTTGCTTCGCGAGAAGGAGTATCGTGTCGTTGGGTACAACCAAAATACCGCTCCGTATGGGGATGCGTCGACTATCGGCGTGGAGATGGCCACCTCGCTTTCCGAGATGGTGTCGCTCCTTTCTACACCGCGGGTAGTGTGGCTCATGGTGCCGAGTGGTGCGGTGGACACGGTGCTCGGAGAACTCGTACCCCTTCTGAGTGAGGGAGATACGGTGATAGATGGAGGAAACAGTTTCTATAAGGATTCCATTCGACGCCATGCGGAGTTGAGGAAAAGGGGAATTGAGTATCTCGACTGTGGCACCTCAGGTGGTATGACCGGCGCTCGGCACGGAGCCGCAATCATGGTCGGGGGAACTCAGGAGACCTTCAGAGCGCACGAGCACCTCTTCGCCGCACTTGCGACCAAGGATGGGTACGCGCGCGTGGGGAATGAGGGGGCGGGACATTTCGTGAAAATGATTCACAACGGGATTGAGTATGGCATGATGGGTGCCATTGCGGAGGGAGTGAGCATTCTCCACGAGCGTGAAAAAGAAATGGGAATTGACCTCAATGAAGTTTTTAAACCATACGAGCATGAGAGCATCATCACGAGCAAGCTCGTCTCGTGGCTCGTCGATGCGTACCGTGGGGGGCAGATAGAACTCATCGAGGGGATTGTGCCAAAGGGAGAGACTGAGGAGGAGATGGAGCACATCACCACGCTCGGCGAAACACTGGTACTCGAGGCAGCGCTCGCACAACGGAAGAAAACGCGCGAAACTCCTTCGTACTTGGGGAAGCTCGTGGCTGCAATGCGCAATCAATTCGGTGGTCATAAGGTAGTTCCAAAAGAGTAGTATGGAAATCGTGCGAACACCGAATCCCGCACTCGAAGCGGGGCGCGCCCTGACCTCGGCACTCCTCCGCCACAAAGAGCGTCCCATACTCCTCATGCTCTCGGGAGGTTCTGCTTTTGAAATGCTCGCACATGTGGATATCGAAGTGCTTGGGCCACAGCTCACGCTCAGTGTGCTCGACGAGCGGTACTCGCATGATGTGAGGGTGAACAACTACGCGCAACTCACCGCGACGCCTTTCTTTAAAATATGTATGGAACGTGGTGCGCAGTACATTTCCACAGAAGTGACCGAGGAAACTCAGGAAGAGGTCAGGGTACAGTGGGAAGTCTCACTTCGTGTGTGGAAATCGGTACACCAAGATGGAGTCGTGCTCGGAACGATGGGTGTTGGGCAGGACGGTCATACGGCAGGAATTTTTCCTCAAATATCCGAGGTGGATTTCGGTGGAGAGTCGCTCGTTGTAGCGTACACACTTCCCGAAGGTGCGCATCAGTACCGTGAGCGTATCACGACGACGTTCACCTTCCTCACCGAGTGGGTCGATGAAGCGATTGTGTACGCAGTAGGGGAGGAGAAACGGGAAGTACTCATGCAACTTGAGAAGGGTACAAGTACCCGAGAAGAAATGCCTGCATGTGTTTTTCACGAAATGCGGTCGGTAAAATTGTTTACCGACATCGGTGTGTAGGGTACCCATCACTCGAAAATAGAACGCAAAAATCTCCTACTAATGTAGGAGATTTTTGCGTCTGCAGACTATGTTATACGACGTTAGAACTTCATTTATGAATGAAAGGGCGTGGGCTAGGTTTCCAAATATGAATGGGACTGTCCTATAAAACCACCAGCTCATCCATTGCTACAAAGGCGCATTATTTCTAACTATTGACAGATTGCAATGTACTTGTACTATGTAAATATGCGACATTTCGCTTATACAACCGAATCACATGCGTGGACTGCGGAAATTAATTCCGGCATGTTCACTCGTAAGAACCCAGTACAGATGGGACTTTCATGTGTATCTCGGTTCCTGTATAGGCAATATGTTATGACTTCGTAAATCTCCTTATTTTACTTTGTGAAATGAAAACATCTTGCCTAACAGCAAGATGTTTTTGTTCTTTATGAACACCAACCGAGTAAAAAAGGAGCTCATCATGACTGAAGAAACTAAAGCGACTCGTGTGTTTTGGCGCAAGGGAAAGAAAACCATGCTCTGCCCACTCGAGATCGGGGATGCATCGGTTATCTACCGTGGCATCAACCACCCTGACTCATACAGTTTTCTCTTGAATACTGACCCGAAAGGTTTGGGATTTGAAGAGGACTGGATCAAGAGTAAGCAAAAGCCTGACGGGAAAGACATCACCGTTGGTATCTGCACCCTTGAAGGGGTGCTGATTGGTACAATGGGTTTGCACCGCATTGAGCCGATCCACCGTACCGCCGTTACCGGCTCCGTCATTTTTGATGAGGTGTACCGCAACCAAGGGTACGGTACGGACGCAAAGATGATTCTCTTGGATTATGCCTTCAATATACTTGGACTTGAGGTGATCGAATCGCGAGTGATTGGTTTCAATGACCGGTCTTCCGCCTACAGTCAGAAATGTGGCTACAAGGTAGAAGCAAGGCTTCGTGGTCGGTTCTATCGTTTTGGGCAACGGCATGATGAAATCATCTTGTCTGTCGTGCGAGATGAATGGCTTCCGGTTTGGGAGGAGTACAAAAAAGATCTTTGAGGTATTGATCCCTGGCGTTCGCGCCGGGGATTTTTTATGTTTGAGTTCAAATTCTACTTCCATGCATTAAAAACGAGCGCCTAATCAGGCGCTCGTTTACCGGCGAAGAGAGATTCGAAACATACAGTTTTAGTACCCGTTTAGAGATATTTTTGTTCGGCATTCGCCTCCAAAAATATCTCTAAACGGCTTCGAATCTCTCCCGCAGAAACTAAAAAATCCGGGAGAGAATCCCGAATTTTCTAGTTTTGCGGAGGG
>CAYRMF010000038.1:0-9574 GCA_964425475.1 uncultured Candidatus Saccharibacteria bacterium
CGTCTCCGCTCAAGAAAATAACCATCGAATGGTGGTATTTTCTACGAGCGGAGACGGAGGGATTTGAACCCTCGAAGGCTTTCACCTTACTCGCTTTCCAAGCGAGCGCACTAGACCACTATGCGACGTCTCCATTTCTCCACGGTGCATAGTGTACTCCATTTGTCGGAAAAACAGAAAGGCGGTATCGTAGTAGGTACACGTACGTATGAAACACACCTACATGATCATAGTAGCAACATTTCTGTTCGGTTTTCTCGCGGGCGTTATTCTCTTTCTATACAACAACGTCGGCAAGGACGATCCGGAGGCGAGTAGTGTCGACACAATCGAGCCGAGTGTTCGAGAGTCACAATCTGCAAGTAGTGAAACGAACACGATGGTCATTGCTGCGTATCGGTATGGAGGGTGTGCTCGTGCGAGCGGGTGCGCTTCATACCGCATTACTGATGACGGCGCGGTAACCTACGTGCTCCGTGGTGGTGACGATGACGGGCGGAGGGAAGACACCCTCTCCACGGATGAGCTCGAAACACTTTTTCAAACACTCTATGAGACCAATCTTGAAAAAGTATCTGAGAGCACGTTTTCAGGTACGTGCCCAGCGGACTATGACGGCACGGCATATCGCTTCGAGGTGACGTACGACGGTGAACGGTATCCATTCGACACCTGTACCCAAAATCTTCAGAATGAACCACTTTTTGTGTTGCTCGAAGACTACTTTGATGTATTTTATGACACGTATGTTGAGTAGAGCACATTCACGTATTATTTTTTTTGTATGTATAGCGTTCTTTTATAGTGCACCCGCATATGCATATGTTCCTGTTTTGGTGACACAGGAGTCACTCTCAACCATCTCGACCATAGAAGACCCGACTCTATTGCAAGGTTTTTATGGAGAATTGACCGGCTTCCCCCACACATTTGAAATACGTGCGGAGAACGCATTTTTGCTTAGGGTTGAAGTGAATGCGCCGGATTTGCCGAAAAATACAAATACACTCTCCGGAATTATCATCAAAGAGCAGAAACGTGGACGTGTGGAAGAGGTGACACGTATGGAGGGGAAGAGTGCTTCATGGGAAGTGGTAGAAGATGGGCTCAGTGGCGCAAACTATCGTACGGGGACTACTTTTGAAAAAGAGCTCGACTCGGGGGTATATCGCATTGAAGTACACACACCCGACAATCTAGAAAAGTACATGCTCATGGTGGGTACGCGCGATGAGATGGAGATTGGATATTTTGAGCTCCTCAGGCGCTTGGTCGACGTTGAACACTTTTTTGAACGGTCGGCATTCTGGATAATTGAATCAGCATATGTCTATATTCCACTCCTCATGCTCCTCTGTTGTCTGGGTATAGGTGTATATGTGTGGAGAATGCGTCGCTTGAAAGGTGATACACTATAGGTACTATGAGCATATTTGCATCGATTAATGAAATTGCAGTACTGGTGTCGGCAATACTTGCTGTTGCGGTAGAGCACATATGGTATTCATCGCTTCTGTTTGGAGACGTGTGGCGCAAGAGTGCAGGACTTCCACAGGAAGAAGAAATAGAAAGTATATGGTACATACTCCGTGATTCGTGCCTTCGTATTACCGCTTTTTTTGCGCTCTATACATGTGTTGCGCTTTTACTCCACAACGTGTCAATGTCTGGGAAGACCACCTTTACAGCGATGAGTATTTTTCTTTTTGCATGCGTGTCTTTTGTGACATTCGTACTTCGAGAGCAACGTTCAACTGTATATTTTTTAATTCATGCAGGGTATCTCGCGATAAGTATCTTTGGGGGTATAGGAATTATTATGTTTTGGCCGTGGTAAAATAAATACGTATGTCAAATAAACTGCAAATTATCATAATTCTTATCATTCCTATCATCGCCTTCATGTTCTATCTCGATAAGGAAAATATCTCATTCAGAGATTTTTTTGTTACGAAGACGCCAATTGTGCATTTCGGTGATCTTCCTATACGAGTCGAGATTGCAGATTCAGCAAGTGAATTGACAAAGGGGCTTTCCGGGCGGAGTGATATGGGTGATAAAGACGGATTGTTCTTTATTTTTCCTGATACCGACTACCATGGTATTTGGATGAAGGACATGCGGTTTCCCATTGATATTATTTGGATTAGTGAGGAACTCGAAGTGATTGGAATCACAAAGAATGTTTCACCAGAGTCATATCCAAAAGTGTTTAGACCTGAAAAGCCAGTTCGTTATGTGCTTGAAACTGAAGTGGGACATGCAGATCTCGTGGGTATTCGTGTGGGGAATAAAGTGCGCATACCCCTTGATGAGTTATAAAAATGTTGTATAATATGAAGGCGTTTGTGATCGCTCCAGTGAAATAGAGTCGCTCTGCTACTCTTAGCCTCACGGCATTTCACCAGGAGAGGAAAGTCCGAACACATACTAGGTTCGACCTAGAAGGGTAGCGGGTAACGCCCGTCGTGGGTAACCACCGCGTTGCGAACAGAAACGATCCGGTTAAGTCCGGCTGAAACGGCTAAATACGTACCTGTGTGCAAGGCCGTGTCCGGTGAAATAGAGTTGCTTTGCAACGCTTAGTGCTTCGCACATTTCATCAGGAAGTGCCGCATGAGTGTGCTGGTAACAGTACATCGAGGTAAATGATCACACTCCGGTTTCGGAGACAGAATTCGGCTTATAGACGTACAAACAGGTACCCCTTCAAAGGGTACCTTTTTGTATGGTAGTATTCATGCATACACATTGCATGTGTGCATGGGTTTTTAGTGGAGTTTTAAGATATTAGTTTATATATGTTGTCTGATAATCGTGTACATCAAGATGATCCAATCGCACGTGCGTTGAGTCGATATGCTCAAAATATACTCGTTGTTATTTTTGGTCTGTTGCCATTGCTTTTTATTCCGTCGGTAGCAGCACCATTTGAATACACAAAAGTGTTTGTTGTCATTGCGGGACTTTTTGTTGCGCTTGTTCTATACAGTCTTTCCGTGTTGCGCTCCGGTGCCGTTGCGTTTGGGCTCTCATACCCGCTCCTTGCGCTCTGGGGAGTTGTACTCATGGCCTTTCTCTCGTCGCTCCTTTCGGGCGATATCAAAGATTCACTCGTCGGTGACATGTTCAGTATTCATGCAACCGCGTTCGTTGCAGTGCTCGCACTCATACCTACGGTGTGGATGATACTCCGTGTGCACAAGGGAACAGTCATGCGTATGTATGTACTTCTTGCCATTAGCACGCTCGTACTCGTGGTCTTTCATATATTGCGTCTTGTATTCGGTGCGGATTTCCTTTCCTTTGGTGTCTTTACGGGGAACGTTGGAACACCCGTTGGAAGTTGGAACGACCTCGCACTTCTCTTAGGACTTACGGTCATCCTCTCTCTCATTGCGCTTGAACAACTCACACTCACACGTGTTGGTCAAATTCTCTTTGCCAGTGTCACCATACTTTCGCTCGGAATGCTCGGAGTCATCAATTTCTTTATGGTATGGCTTGTGCTCGGTCTTACCAGTCTTGTGATGATTATCTACTCTCTTGGGAAGGACCGTTATACAGATGTCCAACCTTCCTTTACGAGTGTTGCACCAAAGTTCAATACAACAGCTCTCGGAGTTGCTCTCATTGTGTTTGCAGCGTCAGCACTTTTTGTTGTCGGTGGTGCAACTATCGGAGGTGCGCTCGCAAAATATACAGGGGTGAGCTACGTTGAAGTACGACCTTCATTTCAAGCGACAGCAAACATTGCACGTAACGTATATCATGAAAATGCTTTTCTCGGTATTGGCACAAACAAGTTTGTCGATGCATGGCGACTGTACAAGGAAGATGCCATTAACCTCACTCCGTTCTGGAATACTGAGTTCAATGCAGGGAATGGATATATTCCGACGTTTAGCGTCACGACAGGTGTCCTCGGGGGGGTTGCGTGGCTGTTATTCCTGATTCTGTTTGTTGTAAATGGAGTTCAACGACTCCTTAATCCCGGAGAGAGTGATCGGCTGTGGTATTTTATTGGCGTTTCATCATTCGTGAGTGCAGTATATGTCTGGGGAATGTCAGTTGTTTATGTTCCAGGAGTTGTCATATTGCTTTTAGGATCACTCTGTACGGGTATTGCTCTTTCGGCTTTCTCAATACTTGAAAACAAACCCGAACGTTTTCTTGTCGTGGGAGCAAACAAGCGCACGGGCTTCGTGCTCACACTTCTCGTTATAGCCTGCATCATTGGTTCTGTGTCGATACTCTATGTAACTGGTCGCCATTACACATCAGTATATACATTCAATGAAAGTGTGCGTGCGATGCAAAATGGCACAAATATCGATGAACTTGAACGACAGGTGGAAGCGGCATACAAGCTCTCATCGAGTGATATTTTTGCACGTCGTTTTGCTGAGTATCAGCTCGCACGTATGAATTCTCTCGTCACAAAACAAGAACCAACTGAAGAAGATAAGTCACAGTTTGAACGAGCGAGCGTGCTCGGTATCAATGCCGCTCAGCTCGCCATCAATAAGGATACGGGTGAGCCTGCAAACTGGTCTGTTCTTGCAGGTATTTACTCGGTGCTCAGTGGAATCGGCGTAGAGGGTGCACAGGAGCGCTCTCTCGAAGCGCTCGAAAAATCACGTGAGTTGAATCCAAAGAGTCCACTTCCGCTCCTTGAGCTGGCGCTCGTCTACGGAAGGTCAGGAAATATTGAAAAAGCACGTGAGTACATAAACGAAGCAATTACATTAAAACCAAATTACACCGAAGCCTTTTACTTCCTTACACAGCTTGAGATTGCAACGGGTAATGTCGAGGGCGCGGTGAAATCAACACAATCCATTATCACGCTTGATCCACAAAATCCTGCACGGTATTACCAGCTCGGGGTACTTGAAAGTGCGCGTGGTAACCAAGATAATGCTATCGTGGCTTTTGAGAAAGCAATCTCTCTCGATACAAATTATGCAAATGCCCGATACCTTCTTGCACTTACGTATGATGCAAAGGGAAGAAGTGACGATGCACGCAAACAACTCGAAGTGGTACTTGGACTAAACCCTGGAAATACGGAAGTGACGTCACTTCTCGAGGTGTTGCGTACTGAAGGATCACTGAAGCGTCTCCGCGAAGGTACAGCACAGACAAATCAGATTGTGAATGAGGCAACCCCGACGACCGATGAAAATGGAACCGTAAATGCACCACAGGGAGCTGAAGGGGATCTTCTCAACCAGGTAAATACCACACCGAAAGTTGAGGAAACAACGACACCATAAATGGTTGAAGGTGTATTTAAAATAGTTTACAAAGAAGTACGCGGTCTCCATCAGGCCGCGTACCTTCTTGCTATTTTTACCCTTGGTTCTCAAATTCTTGCTCTCATACGTGATCGACTCCTCGCACACCAATTTGGCGCGAGTGCAGAGCTCGATCTCTACTATGCAGCATTCCGCATTCCGGATGTGCTGTATGTCATTTTTGCTTCAACACTCTCTGTGTATGTACTTATCCCGTTTCTGGCAAAAAAACAAGAAACAGGTGGAATCAAAGCAGCACAAAATTTACTTTCCCAGTTTCTTTCGCTGTTTGTACTGTTGTATGGTGTAGTCGCTCTCGTTGCAATGGTATGTGCGCCAAGTATCGTCTCACATTTTTTCCCAGGTTTTGTCGAGTCAAAAGATATGCTTGTCGCACTCATACGCATTCTCCTTGTGCAACCACTCCTCCTCGGTATTTCAAGTCTGTTTGGTATCGTGACGCAGATGGAGCGCAGGTTTATGCTCTATGCGGTAAGTCCACTCTTATATAACCTCGGAATAATTTTCGGACTGGTATGTCTGTATCCATATTTTGGAATGTATGGATTGGTGCTCGGCGTACTTTTGGGAGCACTCCTCCATGTGTGTATTCAAATTCCTTCAGTACTTAAAAGCCCATTGGTACCACATTTTACACTTTCATTTGTCCGAGATGATATTTTTAGTGTTGCGCGCACATCTCTCACTCGTGCGCTCACGCTTTCTCTGCATCAGCTTGTACTCCTTCGATTTGTAAGTGTTGCAAGTGTTATGACGGTAGGTTCGGTATCAGTATTTCAATTTGGGTACAATCTGCAATCCGTTCCACTCGCCATTATCGGTGTCAGTTATTCTGTTGCAGCATTTCCACTTCTTGCACAACTCTTCACCGAGCGCAAATACACTGAATTTGCAAATAATATAACAGCAACACTCAGGCATATTTTTTTCTGGTCACTCCCCGTAATCGCGCTGTTTGTGGTGATACGCGCACAGTTTGTGCGTGTGGTATTGGGATCAGGAGCATTTGATTGGAGCGATACGCGTCTCACCGCTGCTGTCCTCGCTCTCTTCATTCTTTCACTGACAGCCCAGTCGACACATTTGCTCATTGTGCGTGCTTTTTATGCGATAGGGAATACAAGAATTCCATTTTTCGTTACACTCGGTTCTTCGATTGGAGCATTTGTATTGTCGCATTATTTCTCCATACTTTTGAGCAGAGAGGGTACTTTCTATTTTTTCATCGAGCGAATGATGCGACTTCCGGATGTGCAGGGTATTGAAGTATTAGCACTCCCACTGGGGTATTCATGTGCACTCATAGTGCATAGTATTGTGCTCATCGTTCTTTCGCGAAAACGTCTTTTCATTAGCGTACGTTCACTCTTCGTGCCGTTCCTCGAATCGTTTGGTTCATCTTGTGTTGCGGGATACATAGCGTATCTCCTTCTCAATTATTTTGTCGCTTTTTTCACTGTCGATTCGCTCGTTACTGTTTTTGCCCAAGGATTTTTAGCATGTAGTGGTGGTATTATCACCTATACAGCACTGCAATATCTCATGAAGAGTGCAGAGTTACATGAAATATATCGTGCACTACACAAGCGCTTTAGCAAAAAAGGCATTGTAGTGCCCCAAGATGAGGATACACTCGCAGTTTAGGCAGTCTGTGGTAGAGTAGGGGACACACTATGAAGCACATACGCAATTTTTCTATTATCGCTCACATCGACCACGGGAAATCAACCTTGGCTGACCGTATGCTCGAAATAACGCATACCGTGGAAGCACGCAAGATGAAAGAGCAGGTATTGGATTCTATGGACCTTGAGCGTGAGCGTGGAATTACCATAAAGATGCAACCGGTGCGCATGGCGCATACGTACAACGGTGAGCAGTACGAGCTCAACTTGATAGACACTCCGGGGCACATAGATTTTTCATACGAAGTTTCTCGAGCACTCAAAGCAGTGGAGGGTGTACTCTTGCTCGTAGACTCCACACAGGGCGTACAGGCACAGACACTCTCAGTCTTGAGTATGGCGCGCGAGCAGGGGCTTACGATTATCCCCGTGCTCACAAAAATTGATGTCCCGCATTCACGGCGTGATGAAGTTGCTGATGAAGTGATGACACTCCTCGAGTGCACACATGAAGAAATACAGTATGTTTCCGGCCGTACTGGTGAGGGAGTAAAAGAGTTACTTGACCTCATCTGTGAGCGAATTCCACCTCCGCGAGAGTCATTGCTTGAGTCATTTCGTGGTCTGGTCTTTGATTTTCACTACTCAAACCACCGTGGCATTATTGTGTACTTTCGCGTATTTGACGGGCGTGTGAAAAAAGGTGACACACTTCGCTTCCTCGCTGCAGAGAAAAGCTTTACTGCGCTCGAAGTGGGTATTCAGGCACCGGAAGGGAAACCGGTCGCTGAACTCAATGCGGGTGAAATTGGATACATTGTGACGGGTATTAAAGAACCAGGGGTTGCCGGAGTGGGTGATACGCTCGTCTTTGAGAAGGGGAGTCGAGAGCCACTCGTTGGGTACATGGCGGTGCCACCGGTGGTGTGGGCTTCGGTGTTTCCTGAGAGTCAAGACGATTTTACTATTCTCAAACAGGCACTTGATAGGTTAAAGATGTCTGATTCATCACTCACGTACGAAGAGGAGTCTTCTGGGCTTTTGGGGCGCGGATTTCGGTGTGGTTTCTTGGGAATGCTCCATGTTGAGATTGTGACCGAGCGACTGAGACGAGAATTTAATATAGAAATTACTATCACCGCGCCATCCATCGTGTACGAAATAACACATGAAAATAGTGGAATAATAGAGGAGGTGTATGCAGCGTCTCGATTTCCTGAGTATGGAGCGAAGGTGCGTGTGCGGGAACCATGGATACTTGCACAGATAATTTTGCCACCAGAACATTTGGGAGCAGTCATGACCTTACTCTACGATCACGAGGGAACGGTACTCGAGACAGAAGTGTTTCGTGATGGGCGTAATTTGCTCACCGTAGAAATGCCCCTCAGAGAGCTCATGCGCAATTTCTTTGACAAATTAAAGAACGCTTCGAGTGGATACGCATCACTCTCATATGAGATTGCTGAGATGCGTTCGGCAGACGTGTGTCGGCTCGATGTCCTCATCGCCGAGGAGCTTGTACCAGCATTCTCTCGTGTGGTCGGGATTCGGAGAGCAGAAACCGATGCCAAGGCAATTGTGGAGAAACTATACAATACACTCCCACGTCAGATGTTTGTCACAAAAATTCAAGCAAAAGCACTTGGTCGCATCATTTCCTCACGAACACTTTCAGCAATGAAAAAAGACGTCACTGCGCACCTCTACGGAGGCGATATTACGCGAAAGATGAAGTTGCGCGAAAAACAGAAAAAGGGAAAGAAGCGCATGCTCGAGCACGGAAAGGTGAATATCCCACCGGATGTTTTTATGAAGATTATTAAGGCAGAGTAGAGGAAAAAATAAGCGCGCCTTTCGGGCGCGCTTATTTTCTACATCCCTATACCGCCAGAATACGCAAAAATCATACTCACCGCGATAATAATGGCGATAACTCCCCAAATCCACTTAATAGTGGTCTTTGTCTTTTTGTGAAATAAGAAACTCATAGAGTATAATACTAGCACATGTTTGATTTTCATGAAAAGCGCAAGATTCGGAGTATCATCTACTCGCGTCCAGTGATTATTTTTCTCGTGCTTATTACCGTGGCGCTCTCGTTTTCTGTGTACAACCGGTATGCCGTAGCAAAAGATATGAAAATGAAACTCATAGAACGTGAAAATATTTTGAATGATATGAAACAGCGGGCCGAGGTTCTTGATGCACAGGTGAAGTATCTCCAGGATGACCGCGGTATAGAGGAAGAGCTCAGGAATCGTTTTGATGTCGCACGGGAAGGAGAGCAGGTGATTATTTTGGTTGATGACCCACGTGGAGAAAAGGAAGTACAAGTGACACCACTCGAAGGTACTATTCCTGACGAGGCAACAGCTTCATTTATTGAGAAGTTTAAATTTTGGTAATTTAGTATATACTGCTAAGACTTATAAAATAATCTTTCAATATGGATAAAAACGTCTTAATTTATAGCACACCAACTTGTCATTTTTGCCACGCAGCAAAAGATTTTTTCACTGCGAATAATGTCGCATTTCAGGATTTCAACGTAGCCACAGACCTTGAGAAGCGAAAGGAGATGGTGGATATGACCGGCCAGATGGGTGTACCCGTCATTCGCATCGG
>CAYRMF010000039.1:0-5600 GCA_964425475.1 uncultured Candidatus Saccharibacteria bacterium
AGCAAAGAACCCCTGGTCCACCCGTTAGGGTGGGTTCTTTCCTAGTCTGTCGCACTCTGCGACATAAAAAATGAATCGCCGGTGGGCGATACCTTAACTAGCAAAGAACCCCGGTCCACCCGTTAGGGTGGGTTCTTTACAACACCACAAAGAAGAGTATCATTATTGGTATATGGAGATACGCGATATTACAAAAGAGGCGGTTCTTATCTCGGAAGATGCGACGTTTCGTGATGCAATCGCACTCATGATGAAAAAACAGACCAATTCCCTCCTTGTCGTGGGTGAAAATGGTGTGCTTACTGGCGAAGTGCGCGTATCCGATTTACTCGATGCTATCGTACCCACAAACCTTGATGGTGACCACGTCATCTCACAACTCGGTACTGAGGAACTCTTTGAGATGGCGGTAAAGGATGCCTCAGAAAAAGAAGTGCGCGATTTTATGAACACCGATTTTCAGTCCGTGCATGTTGATGATTCTCTCATCACTATTGCGGGTATTGCTATCGCACACCAAACATCGCACATCCCCATTGTCGACCACGATGACCGCCCTATCGGGGTCATCTCGCGAAGAGGTCTCAAACACATCCTTGCAAAGTATCTCGGTATTAAGGATTCTAAATAATTACGAGTACACTCAAAACCCGCGCTAGAGCGCGGGTTTTGATTTAATTTACACTTAAACGCACCTTACCCTATACGTAACAGGTGTTACGTATAGGGTAAGTCAAGCATTTTTAACACAGGCTTACCTATAGAGCTCTATTAAGGATTCTGATTAGAATCTCTATATTTTCCAGAATTTATTCATTGTGTTTTTCACCTTGTGGAGGTACGGCTTCTCTAAGTTGAAAATTTATGAAGAAAGAGTAGGATAATTGACGGAACAAAGGTGCGTCGTGCGAAAGCTCGGCGTTTTGTAGTTCAACCATAGCCAATTCCCTTGAGGATAGGCGATTGGAGGTTTGAAATGAATGACGCTTGTAACACTCGCGAAGCAGCAAAAGTCTTGTACAACATCTTGCGACGTCGGCACATGATAGTCGTGCGTGCATTAGTCTGGCGCTCAATGGATGGTTATGAAAGTTCACAGGTCCAGATTATGAAGCTTCACGACGACTTTCTTGGTCACGAAAATGTGTTGAGTCGTTTCTGTTTTGCCGTGGACGTTGATCTCAAACGGAATACGATCGATAAGGTCGAACGTTTGCTTGATATCAGTCCCAGGATGCACAAGACGAGCGAAGTCGATGAAGGAATGCTCAAGCATATTGAGACAATCTTGACCAGCTGGTCAAAGAAGGAAGATCTCTTTCTTGGTCAAAATAAAGAGAAGGAGTCAAACCCTTGGATCGTCGCTGGGATACCCTTCTTCTGTAACGTCTTCATCTCACCACGCATCAGGACATCTGTGCCGGCATCCCACCCAGATATATTGCCCATACTTACCATGTGCGCCAGTTCGATGGCTACTGCATTCGTCGGGATGGACCAACACATGGTGGAATCTGAATTGTTGGCACATTTCAACTCACTTGTCGTTCAAGCCCGACGAGAAAGCACTAGAAGTATCTACGGCGATTATCCCTGAAGCATCTTCTGGATGTAAGTCCCCACTTCGCGTGGGGCATTTTTTTCAAAAATGGAAATCTGACTCCCCTAGTTTGATTTACATAGGTCTGACCTATGTAACGACAGATCCAGTTACTGTAGGTCTTTATCCTTTTTGGTATACTGTATTCTTGTTTTGTTTTTATTCACACATAATGTAACTGTCCTATGCTCACCGTAGAATCAGCGCTCGCACTCTTCCTTATGCTCGCGATATCGAGTATCTCACTCTTTATTGCACAGCGAATCAAAGTCCCCCATACGGTGTTCCTCGTTGCCATCGGTGTCGTACTCGGTTCACTTGCCTCACTCCCCTACCTCGGTTTCATCGATGATTTATCACTGACTCCTGAACTCCTCTTTTTCATTTTCCTTCCGATACTCATTTTTGAGTCAGCGTACAACATCAACATCAAACACCTCACGCAGGATGCGGTGATTATCAGTACGCTCTCCGTTGTGAGCTTGCTTGTGTCTGCACTCCTCATCGGATTTGGTCTCGATACCGTACTCACCTTGGTTGGGTTTGATATTCCCTTCCTCCTCTCGCTCACCTTCGGTGCCATCATTTCAGCAACCGACCCGGTTGCGGTTTTGGCACTCTTCAAGGAGTATGGCGCTCCGCGACGCCTCTCGCTCATCTTTGAGGGGGAAAGTATCTTCAATGATGGTACCGGCGTCGCACTCTTCCTCGTCGTGCTCGCCATAGCAGAAACGGGCGTATATGACGCAAGTGACATTTTCCATGGCACACTCTCATTCATTATCATGGTGTTTGGGGGTATTCTCTTCGGACTCATCTTCGGTGGGGCGTTTGCAAAACTAATCGGCTACACGCGGAGCAATGAGTTTGCCTCAATCACACTCACCATGGTGCTCGCGCACACGACCTTCATCTGTGCAGAACTCTTCTCGCACCATGTCACGATTGGTGGTCAGCACATCATCCTCTCGTCAATCATTGCGACCGCGGTGGCGTCACTCCTCATGGGAAACTACGGCCGGTACAAGATCCCCGTGAACGGAGCGGAGTTCGTGGAGAAGTACTGGAGTCAATTTGCGTTCCTCGCCAATTCGCTCATCTTCATCATGATTGGTATGCTCGCGGTCACCTTACCGCCCGCGACATACTCGCTCATGATTCCGATTGCAGTCACCATCTTTATCGTTGCAACCGCGCGCGCACTCTCCATCTACCCCGTCGTCGCGATATTCAACTTTTTCAGTACACCAGAGAAGCGCATTCCCCGCACGTGGCAACACGTACTCTCGTGGGGGAGCTTGCGCGGAGCGCTCGCGGTTACCATGGTGCTCATGATACCCGATACGCTCTCCTTCCCAAACTGGAACTACCTCTTCACCCCGAAAGAGTTTATTCTTGCGGTCACCGTGAGCTGTGTATTCGCGACACTCTTCATTAAGGCAACCACGATTGGCTGGCTCATGGGTAAAATGAAACTCAACCACTTCACGAAAGTTGAGGAAATCAATTACCGCGAGATGCTCATCTACATCTACGACACGACACTCCGCAAACTCAAAGAGCTCGCCGATAAGGACTACATCACCCCACAGGCGTACGTGACACTCGCCAAGGAGCAACACGCGTACATGCGCACGACATTTGCAGAGTTGGAACAGTACACGAATGACCCACTCATCTTCGTTAAGGTTATTCGACTGTACGCCATGGGAATAGAGCGGAGGTCTATCAGGAGACTCTATGCCACGAACGAGGTGCCTGAGCGTGTCATACGACGGGTAATGGCAAAAATTGACTACCAGAGTGATGCCATAGAGCGTGACATATATGACACGCGCTACGAACACGGTGGTGCGCTCGACGTGTTTGAAACTCTCGCAAGGTGGCTCCGCTTCTTCTCGTGGCGGAAGATGTCGGAGGACGAGCAGATACAGGATGAGTACCTCTACTACCGCGCGCTCGCCATCATTTCACGGAAGGTCCTCAAAGAGCTCCGTCGCTTGAGCGCGTGTTTTGAGATTGTCTCGGAGGCCCCACACAGAGCGGTCACTGATGTCATCAAGGTGTACGAAACATTTCGCGAAGGTTCAACGATGAAAATGGAAGAGCTCCGAAAAGACAATATTCGACTCTTCGACACGATTGATGCATCACTCACCCGTCACGCACTCTACTCAATTGAAACGGATATTCTCGAACACCTGAAGGAGCGTGCTATGGTGACACCAAAGGTATCCATTGCACTCCTCGAACGTCTCGAAAAGGAGCACACGGGGGCATAGTCGTCCGCCGGATCAAAGCGACAAAATGGCGCGGGATGGAGCGCCATTTTCTCATTCACATTACGCACACATTGAGTGAGTTGGAAAGATTGACGCATTCACGGAGAGGAGTATGATGGCGGTTGGTTTTTTGTTCAACTTCTTCTTTTTTGGGGAAATCTACGTGAAAAGAGTTCCGTTCTTTGCAATTATTGGCATTGATTCCATTGACAAACATACTGTTTTTAAAGCATTGCAGAAAGTGCGTCCTCATTACGAATTCCCTACTGAAAAGTGGGGCACCACGACACGTAACGAGTTCACAAACCCTTTTGTGAGTGGTCTCACTGATTTAATCGACAGCGGTATCCCGAGAGAATATGCGACACCTCGAAGTCTATTGAAACTTTGTTGGTCACGTCTCGATACCATTATTGCAGAGAATCTCCTGACTGCATTCCAGAGAGGTAATGGCGTCATCATGCGCGGATTCGGCGCTATGGCACTCATACGCGCCATGATGCGGTCGACATCAGATGCTGAGCGTGATGAGCTCATTCATCTCCATAAACAAATTGTGGACGCGACTGTCTTGAGAGCCGGTGCATGGGCTCCTGACGCCTACTTCCATCTGCGGAGAGATCGGACCATTCAACACACAAATCTCAATCCTAACCAGCATGAATGGAAATATGCAGCAAAAATGGACTCTCTTTGCAAAATGTACAACACGTTACCAGGGCAAACAGTGATTCCCATTGATATGGAGCGACCTATCGAGGTAATACTCGCCGAAGTACTCGGTCACATTGAGCGTATCGAAAGAGAACTCGAATTTACCGTCGCCTGAAATATGGCGACAAAAAACCCGCGAAGATCGCGGGTTTTTCATTTTATTATTTAGTACGACTTCAATCTCCTCGTGAGAAATGGGGTGGGACCCATTTCGCAAGAGGTTGTCGACAAAACTCAGCAAGTTTTTGCTGAGTTTTGTCATACAACCTAAACAGCGCCTGTAAGGCGTGAAAGCTAGTAAGACTTTAGTCTTCTAGCTTTATCGTGCTGGCGTATCTTCTCAAGCGCCTTTGCCTCAATCTGTCGAATACGCTCACGCGTGACGCCGAACTCCTTTCCCACCTCTTCGAGGGTGTGGTAGGTACCGTCGAGGAGCCCGTGACGCATTTCGAGAATCTTGCGCTCTTTTTCTGAGAGCGAGGAGAGAATCTCTTGCATCTGGTCCGCGAGAATACGGTGCGCCACTTCCTGATCGGGAGAAATTATCTTGTCGTCGGCAATGAAGTCTGAGAGTCGTGAGCGGTCGTCGTCGTCGCCAATCGGGAGCTCAAGCGAGATGGTGTCCTGACTGATTTTTTCAATCTGGTAGATTTTCTCCACCTCCACATCCATTTCGGTTGCAATCTCTTCTGCCATCGGGTCACGGCCTAAGTCCTGCGCGAGTCGTCGTGCGACCTGCTTGTACTTTGCCATGGTCTCCACCATGTGTACGGGAATACGAATGGTACGCGACTGGTCGGCCAAAGCACGGGTAATTGCCTGTCGTATCCACCACGTCGCATAGGTCGAAAACTTAAATCCCTTCGTAAAGTCAAACTTGTCGACAGCCTTAAAGAGTCCGAGGTTCCCCTCCTGAATGAGGTCGAGGAGCGTCAAGTCGGGACTGCGTCCCACATACTTCTTTGCGATAGACACCACGAGGCGGAGGTTTGCACGTGCGAGAA
>CAYRMF010000039.1:5700-8421 GCA_964425475.1 uncultured Candidatus Saccharibacteria bacterium
CCCACATACTTCTTTGCGATAGACACCACGAGGCGGAGGTTTGCACGTGCGAGAAGGTTGCGCGCTTCAGTATCACCATCCACGATACGCTTTGCGAGCACTCGCTCTTCGTGCGCGGTGAGGAGTGGATACTGACCAATCTCTCGCAGGTACATCTGAATAGAGTCGTACGCGCTGTCACTCCGCTTGTACACATTTTTTCTATCAAGCAGTCCTGTATCTGATTCATCACCGAGCATGCCACCGCTCCCAATAATATCAATACTCGCAGTAGCAAGACGCTCATAGAGATTTTCGAGGAACGTAATATCGCGTTCCACTTGTGGAAACTCTTTGAGTATCTCATCGTATGTCACATATCCGCGCGTTCGCCCCAGAGTCAACAATGAGCTCGCTTTGTGCTCTTGCAGTAATTCTGATTTTGAAAGTTTCTTGAGGACGACTTTTTTTGCGGGTGCTTTTTTTGGTGCCACTTTTTTGGCGACAATTTTTTTCTTTACGACGGCAACTTTTTTGGCCACTTTTTTAATTACTTTTTTGGCGACAACTTTTTTCTTTACGACGGCAACTTTTTTGGCCACTTTTTTAGCAGGTGCTTTTTTTGGGGCAACCTGTCTCTTTGGCGCTGACTTAATAATCGCCTTTTTTGCAGGCGACTTTTTTGCTACTTTTTTCTTTTGTGCTACCACCTTTTTTGCCATAATATGAGCAACTATACCCTAAAACTCAAAAATGTCCATGGTTATAGTGGACACAGAGGATATACAAAATAGGTGTTTCTTCTCTGAGCATATGGTACTATACCAATACCGCTCGCAGAGTGGTGTGTTCATTCCACTGTTACACAGGAGAAAATCATGAAAACGAAGCAGGATCCCTCGTGGATCAAGTTCATCATCTGAAGCTCGATGTCGAAGATGCCCCTTTCGAAAGATTGGGGCTTATTCTTTTTCGATTTTAACCGGTGACTGGAGCAGTTTTTCTGCAATTTTCATTTCGGTGAGGATGGCAAGTTCTCTCTCATCGTCTTTACCTGCTTCCAGAGCCCCAAGTTGCTTCCTGAGTGTGCCAAGGTGATCGCGTGCCATGGTGTGCGTATACTGTGTGAGCACATCAGACACCTCTTCCAAAAAGTATTTTTCCCGCAGTCCCTCAAGGTGTTCTTCGAGGGTAAAAATCTCTGCTTGAATCTGTGGTGTGACTTCTGCTTCCATAAACGAGAGGAACACTTCAGGGCTGAGAATACTTTCCATGTGTGCTCTAATGCGATCCCCTATCCATGTACGTTCACCGACACACACGTGCATGAGCGCACGGAGGTGATTGTAGAGCCCACCCTGACGATTGGAAATCGACACTTCTTTATGCACTACAGGGGCCTGAGATACATGTTCTGTCTTTGGTGTATTTTTATGCAGAACTTCGAGTCGTTCTACCTCATAGTGTATCCCTTCCTTCGTGGTACCAATGTGCAAAGCGATGATACCTTCAAAGTGTTCCCGATCGATACGATTTTCCATTGTCACAAGGAGCGGAAGAATTTCTTCACGCACACGGAGTTTGTACGTACGCTCGTCTTTCATTCCCTCTTTGAGGACCGCAAGGAGAAACTCAACCACATGTACCGCGTTCCCAATAAAATGTTTAAATTCAGCAGGGTTTGCACTGATGATATCTGCGGGGTCTTTTCCACCCTCCATGCGCGCAACCTTCACATCCATACCACGCGTGAGCATCATGCCGGCAACACGTTTCACCGCGGTCACACCAGCCCTATCGGAGTCGAGCGCGAGCACAACTCGCTCGGAGAGGCGCCTGAGGAGCGCGAGGTGCTCCTCGGTGAATGCTGTCCCCGAAACCGCAACCGCATTCGTATACCCCGCCTGGTGCGCGAGCACGAGGTCAAACTGCCCCTCGACGAGCAATGAAAAATCAAAGTGGCGAATTCCCGCCTTCGCTTTGTCGTAGCCGTAGAGGATTTCAGACTTTTTGAAGAGGTCTGTTTCGGGTGAGTTCACGTACTTCGGAATTCCCTCTTCCTTTTTGAGCGTCCGTCCCGAAAAAGCAACGACGCGTCCTGATGTATCAAAAATCGGGAACATGATGCGGTCACGAAATACATCATACGGTTCTTTCCCTCCTTCCGTCTTCTTGATGAGTCCCGCCGAGAGCATCTGTGCATCGGTGTATCCTTTCCCCGCAAGGTGTGAGCGGAGCGCGCGCCACTCATCCTGTGCATAGCCGATTCGCCACGCATGGATAGTCTGCATCGTCACTCCACGCTCCAAAATATATGCATCAACGAGTGGCGCACGTTCGCGCGCTCTAAAAAAGTACTGTGTTGCTTCTTCGAGAAGCGCGTACTCGGTTTCTCGCTCGTCGCGCTTCTTGGGGTCTTCGGGGATAAGCTCCACGTGCGCGCGATCCGCAAGTATCTTGAGTGCGCCTTTGAAATCGACACCCTCCATTTTCTCCACAAAGGTAAACATGTCACCGCCTTGCTGTGACGAGAAGCAGTAGTACATCCCGCGGTCAGGTGATACGTAAAATGAGGGGGTTTTTTCGTTCGTGAACGGTGAGCGTGCTTTGAAATTTTTTCCCGCCGGTTTGAGCTCAACGTAGCTACCCACCACGTCCACGATGGTGAGTCGGTCTTTGATTTGCTCCACTGCGGTACGTGACATAGTGCGAGTATTATACCCGACTCGAAGACTCCCTGCA
>CAYRMF010000040.1:0-2840 GCA_964425475.1 uncultured Candidatus Saccharibacteria bacterium
GGAGAGAGGCCGAGCTTTTCCGAAGAGCGCTTGAGGAGTTCGCGGACGGGGTCGCTCATTTCTATTCTCTCTTCAATATCGCGCGCGGACATCTCTCCGTTTGTACTGATGCCTACTCCTTCAAATCGAGCGTATTGTCGTTCGCGGGCACGCGCAATTTTTTCACGGGCATGGTCGGTTTCGCCCCGGCTCCCTGTGGGAGCCGGGGTGCGCTTCTCGGTGAGCGTATCGAAGTCGACGTGAGGCACCTGAAGCCAGAGGTCAATACGGTCGAGGATGGGCCCTGAGATTTTGTGCTTGTATGTTTCTATCATTTGGTGCGCGTAGTCTCCTCGCTCATCACCACCACGGGTCGGGTTCATCGCTGCGATTAAAATAAAATCTGCAGGAAAAAGTGCCGTTGATTGAATACGAGAAATAGACACGACCCTATCCTCCATGGGCTGGCGGAGCGCATCTATCGCACGACGTTCAAACTCGGGAAACTCGTCAAGAAAGAGCACTCCCTTGTGCGCGAGGGTCACCTCCCCGGGGCGTGGGTGGGTACCTCCTCCCACAAGTGCGGTGAAGGATGCGGTGTGGTGTGGCGCGCGAAAAGGCGGTCGGAGCGAAATCCCCTCCCCCGTGCCCGCGACGGAGTGTATCGAAGTGACTTCGAGTGCCTCCTCGAGTGTGAGCGTGGGGAGTACTCCCTGAAATGCACGCGCGAGCATGGTCTTTCCTGTCCCCGGTGGTCCCACCATGATGACGTTGTGTCTCCCCGCGGCAGCAATCATGAGCCCACGCTTCGCTGACTCCTGTCCGCGAATGTCCTCGAAACGAACAGACGCATCACTCCAGAGCGTTTCAATTTGTGTGAGCGGTGCTTCTTTGATGCGTGCGTGCCCGTCACGTTTTGGGTCAATGTGCAGGAGTACTTCAGTGAGTGTGTGTGCGGGGGTGATACGAATATCGGGAATGAGCGCTGCCTCGGTAGTATTTTCAAACGGGACAATGACCTCGGTGAAACCGACCTCTTTTGCTTTGCGGACAATGGGAAGAATTCCCCGTGCGCGCTGGAGCGTACCATCGAGTGAAAGTTCTCCAATGAACAGTACGTTTGATACATCAGCACACACTTCACCTGATGCAATGAGGTATGAAATTGCTATGGGCAAATCGAAGAGTGGACCGTCTTTTTTTAAATCAGCGGGCGCGAGTGAGATGACCACTTTTTGATTTTCACTCTTCGGTGAGGTGAGTCCAGAATTTTTAATTGCGCTACTCACTCGGTCACGCGCTTCTTCAACAGACTTTGAAGCGAGCCCGACAATCGAAAACGCAAACAGACCCCGCGAGAGGTCTGTTTCAACGGTGACGATATCAGCGCTCGTGAGTGATGGTTGTGCTCCAAAAACGCGTGCGACTGCCATACCAATTATTTATGCAAGCGTTCCCTCATCTTCCCGATGTGCCATGCAGGTACGTGCGGAAGGACTGACCACAAGACGTTTTTCTTCGATAGGTGCATTGCATATCTCGCACACTCCGAATGTCCCCGCTTCGATGCGCGCGAGTGCACTCATGATGCCGTTGTACCTCGCTTCGAGTACCGAGACGAGTGCGTTCCGCTCGTCCCACGCTTCGACGGCGTCCGCTGCGAGATTTTGATCAGGCTCCTCAGCGTCGAGTTCTTCAGGCACCGCAATCCAATCGCTGGGGTTTTCTGGATTGTGTATGCCAACGGTCTTTAGTTCCGCCGTTATGGCAACGAGCATCTCTTCGAGTTGCGTTTTGTATGTATGTGTATCCATACGTACAGTATAGCAAATATGGAAATATCTTAAAACTTCTCAATAAGTGCCGAAAGAGCTTCCCCAGAAGTGGTGATAATGACTGTATTTTGATTTACAAAAGAATACAAGAGTACCTCATTTCCCGCTTCATCAAAAAGAATACGAGTAGAACTGTTGTTGCGTACGGCATCTTTGAAGTGTGTATCCGAAGGAGTAGAGATACCAAAGAATGGAGCAAGATCGTGCGCAAGGGTATTTTCCCACGCGAGCATTCCCGCAAAGAGGACATCAAAATTGTACGTTCGAATAATGAGGAATGGTTCTGATTGTGTGGTGACAATGGCACCGAGCATGAAGGTTGGATCGAGGGCCTTGAGGAGTGTATTCGGGACACCCATTTTGAAAGCTCGGAGAAATGCTTCCGCAGTAAGGATTTCTGTTTTGTTGTCATGTACCTCTGTCGGTTCAATCGCAATCGTGCGAGGGCCAACTTCGGCAATAGACGAGGTGAACGTCTGTATAAATTCATCGGTACTCCCGGTAAAGGAAACGGAGAGTACGTGCTCAGCAACAAAAAGAGGTTCGCGTGTTATGAGTGTTGCGCTCTCTTCTGTAAATCGTTGTATGAATGAATACACACCGTATCCAACAAGGACGAGGAGTATGATACCTGCACTCACGAGTAGTTGCACAACGTGGATTTTGTGGAGTGTTTCTGATGAGGTAACGTTTCGGGGAGACGGAGCACTACTCGTCTGTTCTTTCGAGAGTGTCTGCTTCACATCACGCACGTTTGTTTCGGGCGTGTGGAAGACAGGTTTTTCATTTGGAATTGTAGACACGTGCGCCACCTCTGCAGTGCTACGTGGTGGCGTAGGTTTTTCTAGAACACTGATTACTGGAGTGCTCGGTGCTGGAGGTACGGTTTCTCGTATCGATGGAGGTACTTGTCTGACTGACTGCGGAGGCGGAGTGACCTCACGCGGAGGAGTAGGAAGGACAGATTTTGTAGGGGCTTGTGGAGCAACTTCGCTCGGCACAGGAACAACGCGCTCTACACGAGGG
>CAYRMF010000040.1:2940-8281 GCA_964425475.1 uncultured Candidatus Saccharibacteria bacterium
TCGGTGCTGGAGGAGGAACCGACACCGGTGCCTGTGGCGGAGTGGGGGGTGTCTGTGAAACAGGAGTTGCTTGCATTTTTGCAGATGGCTCTACGTGCTTCTTTTGTTCCACAGGGATGTACTCTTCAATGCGTGCTGGTATTTTTTTATTGATGTCGGGGGCAATCATCGTTCCACGTAGATCGGGCATCGCACTTGATAGTGGAGAGGGGTTATTTTTTTCGTTGCGTATGATATGTGCCCAAGAACCACGCTTTTCTTTTTCTGTTTTTTTCTCTTGCGGTTTAATCGTAATCGTATTTCCATTTTGGACATGTGCAATATCTCCCTTCAGTGTATGGAATTGCTGAATCACGATATGTGAATCATCTCGCGGAGCAATGGTTGCATTTTTTGCCGCTTCCTTGATGGTCTCTTTTCGGGCAGTTGCACTGGTGACCGTTGGACCTTTTTCAACAATGAGCGGTTCAATCAGTTTCATCTTCTCTGCAATATTCACTTGTGCTTTTCCCCACCACTCTTGGAAAGCTTCCTTCAGATTTTGCCCGAGTGAGGGACGACGGCGATGCTTGTCGCTCACGATAGTTCCCGTTTCCCCGTGTGAACTTGCAATGACCCTACTCACATCAAAAACATCAGTCTGATTACTCAAGTGTGACTCCTTGGTATTCGCAGATTTTGCAGTTATGTGTTCATCGTGATGTGTCTCTAACTCCTTACCGCCTTCGTTCCGTGGCTGTGTAAAGACAACGCCAAGATCAGATTTTTGTGATGCAGTGTCGTTCATGTGTAGATGCGTACTACTAGTAGTATCGCACAAATAAAAAGAGCGCGTCCACCATGCTGTGGACGCGCTCCCCTTATAATCTATTTCCTCTCTGGTGCCTTGAGCCCCTTCTTGGTTGCCCACTCGGGGTCTGCCTTTTTAATTGAGAGACCAATTTTTCCGTCCTCTACTTTTGATACGACCACAGGCACGGTGTCACCAACTTTCAAAATGCCGTCGAGGTTTTCGAGTCGCCACGATACGATTTCTGAGATGTGGATGAGCCCCTCGTTCTGCGCGTCCATTTTTGCAAATGCACCGAAGGTTGCGATGCGGGTCACCGTTGCTTCCATGCGCTCACCGACCACATACACTTTCGTGAGTGCGGCGATACGCGCTTGTGCCATAAGTGGCGTGTCACCCTTACCGGTGATGTACACGGTACCATCATCTTCGATGGTGATTTCATCGACACCGGTGTCGTCCTTGATACCATTGATGGTCTTTCCTCCCCCACCGATGACGAGACCGATTTGGTCGGGGTTGATTTGCATGACGACAATCTTTGGCGCGCGTGGTGAGATGTCGGGACGCGGTGCACTGATTTCTGCTTCGAGTGTTTCGAGAATGTGGAGTCGTGCAACACGCGCCTTTTCGAGTGCTTGCGCGAGAATGGCAATTGGCACACCACCCACCTTCACATCCATCTGCATTGCGGTGATACCTTCCTTGGTACCTGCCACCTTGAAGTCCATGTCACCGTGCTCATCTTCGGGTCCTTGGATATCGGTGATGAGCTGGTAGGTGTCGTGCGACTCCATCATGAGGCCGGAAGCGATACCGGCAACGGGGCGAAGAATCGGTACCCCTCCATCCATGAGTGCGAGTGACGACGCACAGACCGAACCCATTGAAGAGGAACCATTCGACGCCATGGTCTCCGACACGAGGCGAATGGTGTACGGGAATTCTGTCTTTGGGGGAATGACCGCAAAGAGTGCTTTCTCGGCGAGCGCTCCATGACCAATCATGCGACGGTTGGTACCACCAATGCGCCCTGTTTCTCCGACTGAGAATGGGGGGAAGTTGTAGTGGTGCATGAAGTGTTTCTTCGTGCCGTTCTCTTCTATCGAGTCGAGTATCTGTGAGTCATCGGGCCCACCCAAGGTGAGCGCAGAAAAGACGTGCGTCTCTCCACGGTAGAAAATACCACAACCGTGAAGCGCTGGTGAGATGCCTCCCGCTTGTGCAAAGAGTGGACGGACCTCATCCATGGTGCGCCCATCGGGACGGACCTTATCGTGGATGACTCCGTGGTGGAGCACGTCATCAACGGCGTGCTCGAAGTACTCACTCACGAGTCCGAGGTGCTCATCGGGGAGCTCCGCCTTGATGTGGACAAACCACTCTTCCTTGAGCTCGTAGAGGTGTGCCTTGCCACTTCGGTTTGAGAAAAGGGTCTCTTTGAGTTTCGGCGCAATGTGCGTTTGGAAGAGCGCGACTGCCTCTGCGGAAAGTTGTGGAAGGGTCACTGCGCGCTTTTCTTTTCCAATCTCTGCGATGATGTTCTTTTGGAATGCTTCGAGCTTGGTATTGATGGCGAGCGCGTGCTCGAGCGCATGGACCACTTCCGCTTCGCTGATTTCAAATCCGGCAGTCTCAATCATGTTGATAGAGCCGTCCTTGCCACAGGCGAGTACTTCGTAGGAGAGAATTCCCGCTTCTCGCTCCGCGTAGAGTGGATTGATAATAATCTCCCCCGTATCGCGACGCTTCGCAATGCGTACCGCACCGATAGGTCCGTCCCACGGAATATCCGAAGTGCCGAGTGCGAGCGACGCACCGATGACGCCGAGTACGTCGGGGTCGTCGCCTCCCGCACTTAAGACGGTGACGATAACCTGTATCTCATGACGAAGCCCGTGATTAAAGTTTGGGCGGATGGTGCGGTCGACGACGCGCGCTGAGAGGACAGCTCCCTCGCTCGGTCTTCCCTCGCGTCGCTGGAAGCGGCTTCCGAGAATTTGCCCCGTTGCGTAAAACTTCTCCTCGAACTCTACCGAGAGTGGGAAGTACGACATGTTCTCTGCAGGGCGGGTGCTCATGACCGCGGTGACGAGGACAACCGTTTCTCCCATACTGACTAAGACCGAGCCGTGCGCCTGATTGGTGAGGTTGGTAAATTGCGCGGTGAGGGTCTTCCCCTCAATGTCGACGGTGTACGATTTTTTCTCCATACAATATTTGTTGTGACTTACGAGCGACTCAGATTTTGAATTTCAAACAACTGCTTGAAACTCACCTATCTGCATCGCTCCTGAATAATCTGCCCAGTGTAGCAAAGTTGTGTCAAAAAAACACCCCACGCGCTTTTTGCGCGTGGGGTGTTTTTTCTTACGTGTTACACGTCGTCGGTGTCCGTGCCGACAACTCGTTGCTTCGGTGATTTTTTGAGTCGGACATTTCCGCGGAGTCCAATGAGAAATTGCTGTGGTGTTTCGTCCATGTCGATGAAGTCGTCAACGGTCTCTCGGAGACGAGAGGAGCTCGACTTGCCAAACGCAATACACTCGACCTGACATCCCTGTGAGCGAACGTACTCGACGAGTGGCACAAAGTCTCCGTCGCCTGAGGCAAGGACAATAGCGTCCACTTTCTGAGAGTGCTTAATAGCGTCGACCGCGAGGCCCACATCCCAGTCTGCTTTTTTTGCACCGCCAAAGAATATCTGGAGGTCTTTGGTCTTGACCTCGATGCCAATCTTTTCGAGCGCTTCGAAGAATGAACGCTCTTCCCCACTTTCTGTCGTAACCACATACGCGATTGCGCGTACGAGTTTCCGATTACCGAGCGCGGCTTTCACCACGGCGTCGAAGTTTACCTTTGCGTGATAAATGTTTTTTGCACTGTGGTAGAGGTTTTGCGTGTCAATAAAAATTGCGACACGCTGTTCTTTATGTTTGATGACTGCCATATAAAAATACACTTAAACTTTTTAAAAATGTGCGCACCCTTCTGTAATAGTACCATGGATGGCGCACGGCTATCCCCCCCCATTTGAAAATACGCGGACTCTTTTGTACAAAAGAGTCCGCGTATTTTACCCTCCATTCTTATTTCTTGAGTCCCATTTTCTTGATGAGAGACTTGTATGCCTTCTCATCATTCTTTTCGAGGTACTTGAGGTGAGTGCGACGATCCGCAACCATCTGAAGAAGACCCCTGCGTGAGTGGAAATCTTTTGCATTCTTTTTGAGATGCTTCGAGAGTTCCTCAATTTGCTTTGTGAGAATTCCAACCTGTGCTTCTGGTGAACCAGTGTCAGTGTTATGTCGGCGAACATCCTTGATCGCGTTCTCTTTCTTTCGTTTTGTAAGCATGGTGTTTAAAAATTGCGTCATGGAGCGTAGATGTTGCCCCACGGCGCGTTAGATCTAACCTGCGAAGGTTGTCACTACTCTACCACAGATTGACAAAATGCGCAACCCCTGCCATAACCGAGGATAGATTCATGTGAGAGCATGATTAAAAAACCTCACAGACAAGGCGTACAATCGAGAAAATGCGAGGCATATTCGATATATGATGAGCGTTTTCGAGTGCAGTACAACGCAGTATGTGAGGTTTTTGAACATGCTCTCGTGTGTATATTGTGCGACACTTCCCTCTCATATACATATATAGTGTATGTATGACCCTCACCGAGCTCAAACGTGAATTTCTTGAATACCTCGAAATTGAAAAAGGACGGAGTATTTTGACCGTGCGCAACTACGACCATTACCTCACGCGCTTTATTGAGTTTATTAAAAATGAAGATCCGGGAAAAGTAACAGAAGCATCGGTGCGCGAATTTCGCTTGTGGCTCAATCGTCAGCCCGGCACGAAGGTCGGGAGAAACATGGAGACACTAAAACCGAAGACGCGAAACTACTACCTCATCGCACTCCGTGCGTTTCTCAAGTACATGCGGAAGCGCGGTGTCGAGTCGCTCAATCCCGAACGCATCGAACTCGCAAAGGTTCCCGAGCGCTCGCTTGACCTCATCTCTTCGGCTGAACTCACGCGCCTCATTGAGGCACCCGACCTCGCTTCCCTCTCGGGACTTCGTGACAAAGCGATTCTCGAACTGCTCTTCTCTACAGGACTCCGTGTGTCCGAGCTCTGCGCGCTTTCTCAGGAGGACGTCGATTTAAGTCGTGATGAATTTTCGGTACGTGGGAAGGGTGATAAAGTGCGCGTCGTCTTTCTCTCGGACACCGCGCGAGATGCAATCAGAGCGTATCTCAAGGAGCGGAAAGATTTTGATGATGCAATGTTTATTCAGTATGGAAAAAATGCGAAGTCTGATGAGGTGAAAAATAAAGACCTTCGTCTCACCCCGCGGAGCGTCCAGCGCATTATCAAGCGGTACGCAACCATCGCGGGTATTACCCGTAAAGTCACCCCACACAAACTCCGCCACTGCTTCGCGACTGACCTCCTCCACAACGGCGCCGACCTCCGCTCCGTGCAAGCACTCCTCGGCCACGCCAACATCGCCACCACGCAGATATACACCCACGTCACCGACAA
>CAYRMF010000041.1:0-8182 GCA_964425475.1 uncultured Candidatus Saccharibacteria bacterium
CTCCGGGGTTCTTTTCACCTTTCCCTCACGGTACTTGTTCACTATCGGTCTTCAAAAATATTTAGCCTTAGGAGTTAGTCCTCCCAGATTCATTCGGGCTATTCATGTCCCGAACTACTCAGGAACAGAAGCAAAAGAGTTGATGTAATTTCACATACAGGACTGTTACCCTCTTGGGTCGCGCTTTCCAACGCGTTTTGTTATTACACCAATTTGTAACTCTTCTCAACTAAATGACGCTTCTGCCCTACAACCCCATCCATGTAAACACGAATGGTTTGGGCTCTGCCCATTTCGCTCGCCGCTACTTAGGGTATCGCAAGAATCTTCTTCCTGATCGTAATGGCCAGTCTTGCGACTGATCCGACCAGAAAGAAAACTCCCGATGTTGCTTTCTTTTCCTCCAGCTACTGAGATGTTTCACTTCGCTGGGTGTGCTCCCTCATACAAGGGTACCTGCCGTAAGCAGGTGAGTTTCCTCATTCGGACATCGCGGGATATAACGATTATTTGGCATCTCCCCCACGCTTATCGCAGCCATATCACGTCCTTCTTCGCTCTTTGAAGCCAAGGCATCCACCATACACCCTTCATTCCCATAGGGAATGCTGTACACCGCTGTACAATTTTTTGATCATCGTGAACTTCATTGAAGAGGCAATTTTGAATTGCCATTCATTTTTGTTGAGAAAATGTTTAGGTGGTACCGGCGGACTCGAACCGCAACCTCCTGATTGTCAACCAGGTGCTCTGAAACCTTGAGCTACGGCACCCCTAAACATTTTCGAAGAACTCCTCAATGAAGTTCACGATGTTGAGTGTGCGTATATGAGATACATACTCATATACGACTTAATGTTTTTTGTGTATACAGAGGACGAAAAGACCCGTGCTCTCGCACATTGTCTTTACTCTGTATACGCTTACCTGTTGTTCTCAATATCAAAGATACTGAGAACACGCCTATGTGTGTCGAGCACATAGGTCTTTCGAAACGAGGCCTTATCAACCTCGTCTCTAGAATATGCAATTATCAAAAATCGCATGTTTCCCTGAGTACTTTTTCAAAACTCTTCCGAAGTTTTGACTAAAAAAACCGCGCATGCGGTCAAACTCGCTAGGCGATGTCTGTCCGCTACTGGGTCTTTCTTGTAATACTCATAAACACGTAGGCGCCATTATATAGGAAACGGTTGCAGAGTCAAGCGTTTCTGGTGGATGAGAGGTACATGACCAAGGGGCCCAAAAAAGCACCGCAATGCGGTGCTTTTTTGGGCCCTCGGGATGCCTCTTCCCTATAGACTCTTTAGGAGTTTGAAAGTTCATTCCGAATACCTATCTTGTCCACAAGTATGATATAGGGATAGTCAAAGACATCACGCGCAAGTTTGTCATTCATTCCCACACGATAGAGCAAATCAGCCGAAGCAAATGTAGCAAAGCGTATCTCAATACCTATCTCTGCTTCCATCGCACGTATTGCCACTTCAATTTTGGGTTCACTGAGTTTCTTCATTGCAATGAGGAGGTCGAGCCGGCGGTCAAACTCACGGGTAAAGATTCCCGTACATGCCACAAAGTCGAGTGGACCCACCTTCCGCAAGTGCTTCATCACCGTTTCTCCGTTAATCGGTGCAGTCTCGAAGAGAAATGTTTGGAGTGAGGAAAGCTGGGGTGAATTGTGATTGAGTGTATACCCTTGCATACGGACTTTCACATCTCGTGTCGCGTGCTTTGCAAAAATAACTTTCTTCTTAATAATCTCTGCCCGTTCGAGTGCATTGATTTCCGTACGCGCAGTACGACGCACCAGCTTTGCTCTACGGGAGATGTCATCAAGACTAAACTCCTGAGTTGGGTTAAAGAGGAAAAAGCGGAGCAACTTCACACGGGCTTGATTACCAAAAAGGATTGCGAGGGGGTCTGACATAATGGAAAAAAGTATAACACAAGCGCCTGCTCTGGCCACCCTAGACAGGGAAAGTGGTGGATGTCGTGACACCGTTTGCTTTTTTTATTTTGTGTTGTACGATACAGAACGTTGTTGTCCCTTTCAACTTTTTTGTTCTTGGAGAAAACCATGCCACATCCCTTTCCGCACATCATCTTTACTTTTCCAGACAACGACGGGTCGCTGGTCGTCATGACCGACATGCCCAAAGTGGAGCATGTTCGACACCGCCGTCTTGGGACCTTCAAAATGAAACATGGGGCTCTCGGTGAAGCGAAGACGATTTCCTGTGGCGGTCAAATAATCTTTTTGCAAATCAGCAATAAGAAACAAGTGCTATTTTGTCAAAAATGTGGCCTTCGGTTCACTGTTCCGCAAGAGATTGTTTCCTGCGGCGACTTGATCGACTATCCCTCAAGTGTCTGACCAAAGCCAACACCCTCTCAGAGCCCTGCATCCGCGGGGCTTTTGTTTTGGATAAAGAAACTTATTTGAGCGTCAGCAAATTAGTGACCTGACACCAAACATCTGCTCTGACTACTCTGAACAGAAAGCCCAAGAAATGTTGCACAAAAAAATTTGTGCTATAGTCGAACAAGTTATCCAAATAGGGGTGTTCTTATGGCTTGGTCAACGGTTGGTTTTTTGGTATTTTTAATTCTTATGTGCTTTGTTATAGCACGAGAATTGATCCCATACTGTTTTATCCAAATCTCTGCTCGTCGTATTGGATTACGCGACAAGGGATACACTGGAAATAAAGACGACTCATCAGTACTCGTGCATGAATTCTGTGAAACTCGTACACGAATTGGAATAGACAAACAAGGAACTGAATACGAATACTGTTGGAAATGTGAACGTATTTTCTCCGACGATCCTGATCCTGGGGAAAAAGAACCTGCGCCTGTAGAGTGTCACAATAATACAAACGTAATCCCATTTAAAAGGACTGGATCATGAAGATGAACGGCATGCTCGCATGCCGTTTTTTCTGATACACGCTTCCGGTTCAAAAGTTACGTGAGAGTAACCTTGCCACGAGTTTCTAACTACTTTTATTCACTTCGTTCTAAAAGATAGTAAGAACTCTCGGCCCCACCTCGGCACTCTGTAAAAGAGTCTCCCAGACTCTTTTACCCCACGCGGGCGTGCCTGCGGTTCAAAAATTACCTTGAAAGGTTCTACATAAAATAAAAGGCTCGGACGAAAGTCCGAGCCTTTTATTTTATAAGAAACCTTATTTCAAGGTAACTTTTGCCCCAGCCTCCTCAAGCTTTACCTTGAGAGCCTCAGCATCCTCCTTCTTGAGGCCTTCCTTTACCATTGATGGTGCTGCGTCTACCAAGTCCTTCGCCTCCTTGAGACCAAGACCGAGTACTTCCTTCACTACCTTGATAACCGCAATCTTCTGTGCGCCAGCGTCAGTGAGCTCTACGTTGAATGCGCTCTGCTCCTCTGCTGCCTCGCCTCCCGCTGCTGGACCTGCTACTGCAACAGCAGCTGCCGATACACCCCATTTCTCTTCAATTGCCTTTACGAGTTCGTTGAGTTCGAGAACGGTCATCTTCTCTACCGCTTCGATAATTTCTGCTTGTGTCATGTGATTAAATTTAATTAGCGAGTGAAACGAGTTTAGTAAATTTTTTATCCAGTGAAATACGCCTTTGGCGTAGCGGCCAGCGGCCGCATTTCACCGGACAAGTAAATCTAATTCGCTTCACTCATAAGATTTACTAAGCCTTCGTTTCTGAAACCTTACTCAATACCACTGCAAAACGCTGTCGTGGTGAATTGATAAGTTGTGCAAACATACCGCGGAGTACCTGGAGTGATGGAATCGATGCAATCTCTGTCATCTCTGCCTTATTCTTGAATACTCCCTGAAAAACACCTCCTGCGATAGCAATGGCGTCTTTGTACTTCTTTGCGAAGTCTTTTACGTTTTGTGCAGGAGCGATGGCATCGGTGCTGTATGCAACGGCGATTTCACCTTCGAGTTCAGGCATTTCGCCTTCGTAACCAGTGAAGACACGCTTCATGAGTGTCTTCTTTGCAACGAAGTAATTGACACCTGCCTCACGCATTGCACGACGCATTTCTGTTGTATCCTTTACGGTTACACCCTTAAAATTCACGAAAACGATTGTTTCAGAATTTTTCTTGATTTCCTCGAGCTTGCCGAGGATGGTCTGCTTCTTTGCTTTTGTAATTGCCACAATAGTATGTGTGAAACCAATAATATGTACGAGACACACAGGCAAAGCCTGTATAGACTGTGGTTTCGACCCCCGCTAAAAATAGAGTGGGACCTCGGCTGGCGAACCAAACGGTTCATTACTCTGTGCCCTTTTCGACACAGAACCAACTGTCTTGAGCCTGTACGAGAGCAACTATACCAGAAAAAGAATATTATTCAAATATATAAATAGAAAATAGAGAAATCCGTTAGCATGGGGATTAATGAACTTTTTTTGAGTTCTTAACGGGATTCTGTATCGAGCTTTGTCTGCTCTGCCTTCCAGCCGATGAGGTTTGCGATAATTTGCAAAAGTGACACAACGCCCGAGAGCGCGAGGAGAAGTACCGGGTAGACCGCGTACGACGTGAGGAGGTAGAAAAACGAGACGATGAGTACCGCCCATACGCCGACACACCACGGGCAGGTGATGAGGTCAGCGAGTGTGCGACGGGGGCCACTCTCCGCCTTTACGAGCACCACATTTCCTTTGTATTCCGTCGCGTCGTAGAATTGCTCGCGCAGAAACGCAAACATCTTGTCATACACCACGAGGCGCACAAGACGGAACGATGCGAGTGTCATGAGTACATAGTCAACAAATAGAAGCGACTCGTATGCCCTTGTCGCCTCAGTCTCAAGAATAATCGTCGCCATGAGGAGTACGCAACCAAAAAAGAAGAGAAAGATGAGATTCCAAAAATATTGATCAGTGATACGCATATTATTCTTGTGTAGAGCCCACGATCAAAATCACCACGAGCGTCGAGGCAATAATCGCGAGGAATCCAAAAAGGAACCGATAAAATGACTTGTTAAACATTACCGATAAGTATACCAAATCCTTTGCGGAGATACACCATCCTCATCCCGGCACGAAACAATTCAAGGCCGGACCTTGTACATCTCCAGAGAATCTACTGACGGTATCCTCGTACAATTTGTATGATTGAGCCCACTGCAAAAATGAGATAGAGGAAAATAAGTGCAGGAACATCAAACATATCATCAAAGTTCATAAAACCACCCGAAGTATGGTGGAAGCCAAGATTTATAATGGTCGAAATGACTAAGATAACTGGAATGGCAACGCGCGCAAATTTCCACCATTTTTCGAATACACCCACAGACATCTTATAGGTCAGGAGTGAGAAAAAGAGTATTACTGGGAAGAAAAGAAAAATATTTTGATACTGATCTATTGCATCTCCACAATAAAATTCGCAAAGACCCGTCTTCACTGAATTAAAAAGTGTATATAGAATCAAAGTACCTACTATCGAGCAAATTAATATTATTTCTTTCAGTTTCATAAAATTATTTTATTAGTATGTTTATTATACTTGATAATTTCTGTCTCTCTGAGTTTGATATCAGGTGTACACGCTCATACAGAGCGATCTGTTGAGAAAGCACAAACAGCGTTGCTCTCTCTAGTTTCTTATATTTTATATTTGTATTTGATTTTTCATAGTATTCACGCGCTGTTACCGCTGTCTGCACCAACAAATTTTTATATGAAGATTTGAGTATAAGTGAACGCAGTGCTTCTATAAGAATATCGTATGTAACCACTTCCTGCATCTCACCCTGTTCGTTGTATTTGATCTCTGAGGTTCCGTTGTCATCATAATCTAAGGAGAGTACGGCAGACGACACAGAGGAAGAATCGCTCAGTGCCATTTGGACAAGGGTGCTTGTTCCTGATGGAATTGCTGAATATGTATGACGGTTGATGGTGCCTCCACTGCCATGTGCTTCGATATCCAACGTAAATGAACCCTCTTTTTCACCCTTAAGAATTAGTGTCTTTTTTTCAGTCGTTTCTGGAACCGAAATGTATTGGAGTTCACCGTAGCGTCTATACATTGCACCGCTTATTGTATTCGTCGAACTACTTATTTTTTCACCACTGGCTGTCGTGATAGACATATCGAGCGGTGAGTGGAGGTAAAATACCATTCTGTTCTCCTCAGGAAGTACTGGTGTGCTATTGGAGAGATATGTGTATTGCTGTCCTTCTTTTGATTCCAGTGTGTCCCTAATAAAATCTATGACATCTTGAACTTCGAGTATATCTTTATGTTTACGATTTGCTACTACATCTTTATTATAAGCTTTAAAATTCAACCACAATCGTTCAACCCCTGTCTCTTCCCTCATTGCCAGGGCGCTTGGAGAAACCACCGTACCATCTCCATCAATTGTATGATTTACACGATAGCCTAGTTTATTTTTATACTCAGTGCATTTAAATAACTGTAGTGGATTCCGCGAAGTACATTCTCTATCCGTAAAATAGGTAATGCTCGAAGGTGTATTGAGGCCGACACCCGCGATTTGATACACATGTATCCCTGATGGAGTCCAGCTATCTACTAACTGTTCAATCGTAGTTGCGTAGTCAAACAAAAATCCATCAATAACGGCGGGGTGCAATAAGTCATTACTCGTAGGCACTGTTCTTCCACTTTCTTTTCTGAGGAAACTATAGAGACCAGCTTCATCGGTAATTGCGCTCCCAAATGTATTACTCCACGGAGTCGTCACTTCCCCACTTTCAAATTGAATAACAGGCGTCTCAGTGGTTACTCCGGTACTATTAAAATAACTCTTGGTTGGTAATAAGTGTCGTGCAAATGGCATTGTACTCATGAGTGTCCGTGTCATTTCCTGTGAAAGGATTACTCCTCCGGGCCCTATTTCAGAACCGTGCAATACTCCCACAATAGCATCAGGTGTGCCTACCTGTGGTACACCAACCAAGATTACCGTATCAATTTTACTCAATAACGGATTGTGCGTATTTTGCAGTGAGGCGAGAAGTGCTTTCGCAACCAAACCACCGTTTGAATGTGCTACGATAGTCACCTTTCCCGACGCTGACGTTTTGGCAAGTGATTCAATGGTTTGATACAAATACCCATCTTCAACAGTTCCCGCAACATCATATGTGATCTTACCTGTACTTGAATCAAGACGAGATTTCAATATGTCATCAAGGCGAAGTCGCCAGTCATACGGAACAGCTTCGTAATCGGCAATGACACCCTCCTCTTTCCATTTTCTCATACTATTCAAAAATGTTTTATATAGATTGAAGGTATATGCTTCATCAATCACTGAATTGGCGTCGTCTTTTGTATAAATTGCGTTATTGCTCACACCTGCCACACTTGTCATCAATCGCAATTGAGAACACTCATCACTCGTAACCCAACGTTCTTGCTCAGACACAGTAGAATCACACTCTGTACTTTCCTCATATAATCTGGATCCCATAATCCCCGGAAGAAATACTATACTTGATGCACCTGAAGTTTTCTCCGTAATAGTAAAGGTAATTGTAAATATGTAAGACCCCTCCTGTGCATATGCCGTGGGGACAACGTGCGAAAATATACGTTGGATAAAGTTTTGTTGGTAATTTTGTTGAACCAACATAATGTCATAATCATGAATCACATATGTATACGTTCCTGCACGAAGTGCGGGTATTTGTGGGACATACTGTCGATTAACATAGTCCCAGTAATCCCAAAATGCAGTTTGCTCATCTTCATTCATTCCATAAACAAGATCTAGATTCAATGCTGTAGCAACATATACTTCTATATCGGTACCCTGAGGAAAAAATTCTTGTGCAAGCTTTCGATAATCCGATTCTATTGGTCTTGAAGGTTTGGTGTTGATATATCGATAATCTGAGCCCTCATGAAGGAAAAGAAATGAACTATTTGCATCGAGTAATGGGTCTCCTTCAATTTCATACTTTGTCGTTCCACCCTCAGGCACTTCAACAGTAGTATTATGAGGAACGGGAATGGTGTTGATTTTAAGTATGTATGGAGAAACTGTGTCAGTAGTAGCGCCAAAAGGATTATCACAATTTTCGATTGGTGTGGTGACAATTGTCCTAGTATTAAACCAATTTTCGGGCCCAATAATGCTCCCACACTCTTCTGCGTGAGAAACTGCTGGTAGAATAATAA
>CAYRMF010000042.1:0-5231 GCA_964425475.1 uncultured Candidatus Saccharibacteria bacterium
TATAGTTTCGGCGGAGCCGAATCTCCTGCTAGCAAAGAACCCCTGGTCCCACCCCAGAATTGACGGGTGGATAATGCCCCATCTCCTCTGGGGTGGGGTTCTTTACCCCACGATTCACTAGGCAAAAATGGCTTAAATGTGCTATACTTTCGTCTATTACTGAGTATTTTTAACATCGACAAATCGTGAGTAAACAAAGTTCATACAGTGCTGATTCCATTCAAATCCTTGAGGGTCTTGAGCCGGTGCGCAAGCGCCCCGGCATGTACATCGGCACCACTGGTCCTGATGGACTCCACCATCTCATCTGGGAGATTTTTGATAACTCACGCGACGAGGCGATGGGTGGTTTTGCGAACCGCATTGAGGTAGCACTCCTTCCGGGGAACTACATTCGTGTTGTTGATAATGGACGCGGTATTCCTGTCGACACACACAAGCAAACAAAAGTCTCTGCGCTCGAGACAATTCTCACGACACTCCATGCGGGAGGAAAGTTTGGCGGGGAAGATGGCGGATACAAAGTGTCGGGTGGTCTTCACGGTGTGGGTGCATCGGTGGTAAACGCGCTCTCCACACATATGATTGCTGAAGTGCATCGTGATGGCGGATATCACATACAGGAGTACAACATCGGTAAGCCGAAGGCAAAGGTGAAAAAAGTAAGTGCATCAAAACTTCAGGGCACCATCATCACTTTTCGAGCTGACCCCACTATTTTTCAAGAAATAAAATACGATTGGAAGCGTATCGTCGGGCACCTTCGCCAGCAAGCATACCTCGTGAAGAGTATGCGTCTTACTGTTATTGATGCACGACCTTCTGAAGAAGAAGCAAAGGACATGAGCGAGAAGGATATTCAAAAGTTTCTCGCTATGCTTGCGGGGAAACAGTATCTTGCTGACGAACACCTCGATGTGCCCCATACACACTTTTTCTTTGAGGGAGGACTCCGTTCACTCGTTGCGTTCAACAACCAGTACCAGACACCGGTTCACAAAAACATCTTTTACATTGAAAAACTCAATGTTGATCCCGCGGTGCTCTCGGTCGAGGTTGCACTCCAGTACGTAGATGACATCACTCCCCGCATCAGCGCATTTGCGAACAATATCTACAACCTTGAGCAGGGTACCCACGTCACCGGTTTCAAGACAGCACTCACCCGCACACTCAACAACTACGCCAAGAAAAACAATTTTTTCAAAGAAAAAGATGGAGCGTTTACCGGAGACGATGTCCTTGAGGGTATCACCGCTGTGGTATCGGTAAAGATGCCGGAGATTCAGTTTGAAGGGCAGACAAAAGCAAAGCTCGGCTCTGTAGAGGCGCGTGGCGCCGTGGAAACAGTCTTTGGTGATGGGTTTAATGAGTTCCTCGAAGAAAACCCCGATGACGCAAAGGCCATCATCAACAAGGTGGTGATTGCGGTGAAGGCGCGCAAGGCAGCAAAGGCAGCAAAGGACTCAGTGCTCCGTAAGGGTGCACTTGAAGGAATGACCCTCCCCGGTAAGCTTGCCGACTGTCAGACGAAGAGCGCGGATGAGTCCGAAATCTTCATTGTGGAGGGAGACTCTGCAGGTGGTTCTGCAAAGATGGGTCGCGATAGGCGCACACAGGCAATCCTGCCACTTCGAGGAAAAATCTTGAATGTGGAGCGTGCGCGACTCGATAAGATGCTCGCGTCAGAACAGGTGAAAAATCTTGTCGTTGCTATGGGTACCGCAATCGGAGATGTGTTTGACCTCAGTAAGCTCCGCTACCACAAAATCATTATTGCAACCGACGCCGATGTGGACGGTGCGCACATTCGTACGCTCCTCCTTACACTTTTCTATCGCTACTTCCGTCCTATTATTGATGGGGGGTACCTCTACATTGCGCAACCACCACTCTATAAGATACAGCGCGGTAAGGAGGTGATGTATGCATATTCAGATGAAGAAAAAAGAACACTTCTTGGCGCTGATGCGGAAATTGCAGAAACTGAATCCGATGAGGAGGATAATGAACCCAGTGGAGAAGTGGAAGAAAAGGAAGAAGTGGTGACAAAAAGTAAAAAGGTCCACATCCAGCGCTACAAAGGTCTTGGTGAAATGAACGCTGAAGAACTCTGGGAGACCACTATGAATCCCGCAAATCGCGTCCTGAAGCAGGTATCAATTATCGACGCGCTCGATGCCGATAAGGTGTTTGATATTTTGATGGGGACCGATGTCTCGAGTCGGAAGTCGTTTATACAATCGAACGCACACATGGCCAACCTCGACGTGTAATGAAGGAAAGCACTTCGTCACCGCTTGTTGCATTTTGTTCATCGTACATTTGAGTACGCCTCACAAAATGCAACTGCGCGTTCCTTGTGCTTTCTCTCCATTCCGCGCCGAGGAGATTGGATTTTAGAGAATATCACATCGCACTCCTCGCATTTCCCTCGAAATAACACACCCAAGAGACCTCGACGTGTAATGAAGGAAAGCTCGTGGTTATTCAAAAAATGAGCGACTTACGATGTCGCTCATTTTTTTTGAATATTTAAGCGTATTGAACACAAGAAAAAATAACCGGCGCCCCTGTGGGGGCGCCGGTTATTTTTTGTGATCAGTTTCAGTACCGTGTTTTGAATTACTCAACGACGACACTCTGCGAAGCTGTATTGTTTGAGGCGGTCGCATCTATGCCTTGCGGATACACAGTGGTAACAAAGGTTGTCTCTGTGCCCACTACACTATCGAGATAAAATCCGAGAGTGAACACGACGTGTGCTTGAGGTGTAAGTCCAGCTTGTACGGGTGATGTGTACACTTCGCCATTTGGGAAGATGGTCTTGAATGACCATGCACCGGATGTCTTCGTGCCCGTATTCTGTACGTCAAAGCGAATTGCATTGTTTTTGGCTGGATCAAATGATTGAGTATACGTGAAGACTCCATTCGTGAGAACACCGTTTCCGAGTACAGAGATGCGAAGATCGGGAGTTCCTGTTTCAACTGGTGCCGGTTTTGGAGTTGGAGTAACAGGTACAACCACGGGAGTTTCTGGTTCTACTTCAGGCTTAACCTCGGGCTCAGGTTGTACAGGTTCAGGAGTCGTTTCATTCTCTGTGAGAGGAGGTTCAGTTTCAGTAACAGGTTCCTCTTTTGGAGTGTCAGTATTTTGTACGGGAATCGTTGCATTTACCACGGTTATTTTGGTGGTGTTTTCGTTTACCGCGTCACTCGCTGCATTTTTGAATGAGACGGTGAGCGTCACATCGGTAAAACGCATTTCATCTGAGAGTGCAGTGAGGAAAAGACCGTTCGCTTCTTTTGAGAGTGAGAGCTTTTCTTCGCAGCGCATCGGCACAGACGAACCGTCCGCGCTCCGTACTGAAAGTGAAACACCGTCTGCACACCCATAGGAGAATGTGTATTCACCGTCCGCGTGCATATCGGTCCAGCTAATCTGGAACGGCTCACTGGAATTCACAACTATTTTTTCTGTTGCGATACTGAGCTCTGTTGAAGGACGGTTGTAGAGATTGATACTCTCTGCAAGCGTTGCAAGGGAAGAGAAGCCCTCGGGTGCACGCTTTGCTCCCACTACGGTAATAATGATTAAAAAGCCAACAGTGACGAGAAACCCGACTATCGCGAGTGTCTTCACCACAGCACCCTTTAGAGTTTGTGTTTCATTCATATGTTGAGATGTTACCATGATATTATGGGTATGTCAAGCACAAGAAAACAATGGGTTTTTGAGGGTATTGACAAAAGCAATAAATACGGTACTATTAATACATAATCATTTTTCTATTGCTATGACACCAGAACAGGAATTTGCACCATATAGTTCAAAAAGAGAGCGGAATATCGTCTTTTTCTTTGTGACCGTGGGTATCATTGCACTCACCTATTCCATTTTCTTTATCATAGATTTTCTTCCCGAAAAACCGGATACAACGACCGAGGCGCCAAAGGACGTGGTCATAGACAATGCGAGCATGAGTGCGGTACCCGAAACCGAAGTGCGTACCGACGAACCCACGGTCGAGAGCGTATCGGATTCCGCAACCGCCTCAGAACGTAGGGTGGCAAACGTCTCTGCCTCGAACCAGTACCCCGTGCGCATCATCTTTGACGCACTCGATGGGCGTGAGGTCGCTGTGCTCAACCCGGAGTCATCATCGGTTACTGCGCTCGATTCAGCACTGCTCTCCGGCGTAGTGCGCCACCCCGACTCAGCTTCATTTAGAGAGGAGGGCACCATTTTCATTCTGGGACACTCGAGCTATCTGCCGAATGTGAAAAATAAAAACTACCAGGCATTCAATGGTATTCAGAAAATGAAGTGGGGTGACACCATCCGTCTTCGTTCAAAAGACACCGAGTATCTATACAGTGTCGACCGCGTATACGAAACAAAAGCATCGGGAGCAGAGGTACAGATTCAGCATGACGAGGCAAAACTCGTGCTCGCCACCTGCAACTCATTTGCGACCAAGGATGACCGCTTCATCGTAGAAGCGACACTGATTGACACGTATCCAATAGGAAGTGGTGCGCGCTAGAGCGCGCACCACGGGCACTTTTGACAAAAAATGTCTTTCGGTGTATAATATAAGTATTCAGTTCTCTACATGTTCTCGGGCGTGCACAACGCACAAAATGCCCAAAACACAACAGAAAATATAGTTCTTATCAGAATGTATTTTTTGTGTACTATACCCACTCCATAGTTCAGAGTTTAAATATGTTTACGTACCAGTCGCGTAGGTGAGCATATAGAGGTTTGAATTATAAAAATAAACTTATTACATTTATTATGAAAAAGCAGTATTCAATTGCGTACATCAGTGCAGTCATAGCGCTTCCAATCGCGCTTCTCTTCATTGTACCGGGTGTTGCAAAAACAAATGCGTACCAGTGGTATGACGGTGGTGCGTGGAGCGAGGATTATACACAAGATGAAGCAGGGTCTGATGGTGAGCATGAAGAAGACGAAGACACTTCTGGAGCAGATACCGCAGATAATGTATCGAACGAAAATGACGATGAAGGGTCATATGACACCGGTACACACGAGCAGTCTTCAGAAGATGAAGGCGATGAGTGGGGTGATCATGACGATGATTCAAATACGGAAGATGACGACGCCTACTCAAATGATCGTAATGACAAGGAGTGGGGAAGTTATGCGTGGGGTACTGCACATTCTTACTCATACACGCACAATCACTACAATGGTTGTGG
>CAYRMF010000042.1:5331-7964 GCA_964425475.1 uncultured Candidatus Saccharibacteria bacterium
TGATGATGACTACGACTGGTGCGACGATCACGACTGTAGCGAGCCAGAAGCTCCTACCTGTCCGTTTAATGCTCAGTCAGGACGTATCATTGTTAACTTTGACGGGACAAAACTCATCAGTAACTCGGTGAAGCAGACCGCAAAAGAGTCAATCTCACTCCCTGCAGGCTCCTACAAGGTTAGCCTTTCATCATGGGATGGATACTCAGGTCGTGAGGATGTCTCACAGCCACATGAACAATGGAAAGTTGTCATGCTCAATGGATCAACTGAACTTGCACGCTCTGGAGAGACTACTGATGTTGGAGACTACATGCGTGAGGCATCTTGGAATGGTGTGGTCAATGAGAAAATCACACTCACAAGCGCAGGAACTGCAGTATTTGCGGAACATGCATATTACACGGATGGATCACCAAATAGCGTCGTCCCAATTTGTGTAGCATTCGATCGTATTCAAGAAACTTCTGCTCCGGTGTGTACGCTCACCGCGGAGCCACAGACCACCTGGTGGTCAGGAGACGAGGTTGTCCTTACCTGGACGACCGAAAATGCCGACTCGGTACGGATTTCTGGAATTGGATACGCATCATTAGACGGTTCTGAATCCGTCTACCCAACACAAGACACCACTTACACACTCATTGCAGAGGGTGAAGGAGGTACTACAGTACAGTGTACTGACACTGTAGAAGTGAATCATGTGGTAGATGAGGAGGTTAGTTGCGACGCGTTTACTGCGAGCAATTATCATATCAAGAAAGGAGAGTCTACTATCCTCAACTGGAGCACTACAGGAGCAAGCTCTGTAGCAATTGATCAGGGTGTGGGAGAGGGTCTCGCTGGTGACGGTACGACACGTGTATATCTATACCGTGATACCACCTACACGCTTACCGCACGTGATGGCGATAAAGTAGATACCTGTGCGATTACTGTTTCCGTCTACGAAGACAATGATACCAATGAAGTGAGTTGTGACGCATTTACCGTAAGTGATGCAAATATTTCGAGAGGAGATGAGGTTACCTTACAGTGGAATACATCAAACGCAGATGAGGTTACCATCGATCAGGGAGTCGGTACTGTTGTGGAAGATGGCACAAAGAAAGTGACGGTCAATAGTGACACCACATTTACACTTACCGCAAAGGATGGTTCAAAAACCGATACCTGTACCGTGAATGTTGATGTGAAATCAAGTGGCGGTGGCGGTGGTGGCAGTAGTAGCAAGAAGCCACAGTGCGAGTTCACCATTTCAGACAACGCGATTAGCACTGGCCAGAATGTCATTCTCTCATGGGTAAATAAGTACGCGGATCGTATGGTACTCAAGGAAGGGACGAAGACACTCGTCGACACCAAGAAAGATAAGGATGTGGATGAGGATAAGGATGATATGACCGTAAGCCCCGACAAATCAACCACGTACACACTTGAGGTATACAACGGAAGCAAGAAGAATACTTGTGAGCTCAGTGTTGAGGTGGGTAAGAAGGGGAAGGTAGAGGGTATTTCACTCTCGCAGGTCCCGTACACTGGCTTTGACGCAGGTCCAATGCTTACCGCACTCTTCTATGGTGCAATCGTCCTCTGGGGATTGGTCATCGGATATGTGCTTGTACTAAAAAAAAAGAGCCGAGCGCTCTCAAAGTAACCGCTGGAGAAGTTTCTGAAGTAGTGACTCCGACCACCTCTTCCTATGCCGTTGTAGAAGCAGTTTCTGCAGTCGCAGAAATGCCCGAAATAACGGTAGATGAAGAAGAATTTCGCTCTCTTGAAACACATGCACACATTCATCGCACACTCATATCGAGTGACGCACTCCGTCTCATTATGAGCGAAGAGGGCGGTGTTGCGGAGCATATGGGTACGCTCGATAGAGTTATCGACCTCGCCCACCGTAATTATCCAAGTGAGAACGAATGGATGGTGCTCAACAAAGAGCGTGTCATGTCACTCCTTGCGTAAGGGGATAGACAATAAAACAAGAAATAATAAAAAATAGATAAACAAATATCAAAACCACCGCGACTTTCGTCGCGGTGGTTTTGTGTCATACTCTCGATTGACAGTATGACATACATTGTATATCATTACAGTAATGAAGTACTTTGACTGGGATGAGAAAAAGAATCTCTGGCTTATTGAAAATCGCGGTATTTCCTTTGAGCTTGTTGTAGAAATTATTCAGAGCAAAGAGTATTTAGATATCGTGCAGAACCATACGCCCTACGAACACCAGCAAGTATTTATAGTTGCTGTTGATGAATACGTATACCGTGTGCCGTTTGTAGAAGATGACGAGAAAGTTTTCCTTAAAACCGCATATCCAAGTAGGAAAGAAACAAAGAAGTATTTAAACAAATAAATTATGAAAAAAGATCCATTTGCACTAACAAAAGAAGAACAGGAAATTGAAAACGCGATTGAGCGTGGTGCATTTTCCTCCGTCCCAAACCTCGCTGAAGAAAAAAAACGCTATGCACAAATCGCACAAAACACCTTTGCACGAAACAAAATGATTACACTCCGTATCTCCGAGCGTAATCTTCTTCGTGTAAAAGCAGCCGCCGCCCGTGAGGGACTTTCGTACCAGACATTCATCACCTCGCTTATCCAGAAGAATGTGT
>CAYRMF010000043.1:0-2263 GCA_964425475.1 uncultured Candidatus Saccharibacteria bacterium
GCGACGAAGGCGTTTTTCTCGGACACCGAGACCTCAACCGCAAACACATTCACTGCGGGTGCAATTGACCTCAAGGTTGACAATGAGAGTTACTACAATGGCGTTGTAAGTAATGAAACTTCGTGGAGTCTGAAGGATCTCACCATTGAAAAGTTTTTTAATTTTCTCGACCTGAAGCCAGATGATTATGGAGAGGATACGGTTTCGCTCCATGTCGACACCAATGACGCATTCCTGTGTGCAAACATCACACTCAAAACAAACAACGAAAATGGACAGACAGAGCCAGAGACAATCGTCGACCTTACTACAGGTCCAACACAGGGCGAACTCGCAGGGCTCGTCAACTTCATGTGGTGGGCAGATGATGGCGACAATGTGTTTGAGTCAGATGAGCGTGTCATTTCAACAGGGCCTATTGGTGGGCTCACGCTCGGCCAGCCGTACTACCTCTCACTCGCCGACTACAATCAAAATATGTGGACAGGGCAGGGTGGGCCTATTCCTGGAATGACAACAAAGTACCTCGGGAAAGCGTGGTGTTTTGGCACAATGGGGACAGCCCCTGTCGCACAAGATGGTGGTGATAAAGGACGTTCCCCAGCGGGAAACAACAACGGGAACACTGTTTCAGGTGAACCAGAAGATGGCGGGTTCACCTGTGATGGTACTGCACTCGGCAATGAAAGTCAGACCGACTCACTCACCGCAGATGTCACCTTCGAAGCGGTGCAAGCACGCAATAATCCTACGTTTGACTGTAAGGGAAATTGTAAGATAAACGAAGTGCTCACACTCATTCCTGATAGCGGATTTGAGAATCCAGAAGTCCCCGGTTCAGGTGCGTGGGATATTTTCCCATCACCAGCAGGTGCGTGGAAGGTGAAGTGGCGAAACGACATTCCAGCAATTTCAGGTGATGGTCAGACACGACCAGCTGTTGCAAACCTAGAAATTCACGAGGGTGTCCTCGGTACTCCATCTGAGGGAGACCAGTATGCAGAGCTCGATACGGACTGGGGCGGACCAAATGGTGCCGGCTCGGGAGAACCTGCATCGGTCACTATCTATCAAGATATTCCAACGGTGATTGGAAAGACATACCGTATTAAATTTGCATTTGCACCACGACCAAATACACCAGCTTCAGAAAACCGTCTTGAGACTCGCTGGGGTGGAAATGTGGTACATGACACCGGTTCTGTTGCAGATGGAAACAGTGGCATCGAGTGGCAACAGATTTCTGTTGACGTCGTTGCTACCTCTGCACTCACGCGACTTGAATTTACCGACCTTGGTACTGCAAACTCAGAGGGAACGTTCGTTGATGATTTCCGTCTGTACAGTGAGGTCTGTGAATAGCAGAACAAAGAAGCAGATGCAGACGTAGCGGGGAAGTACCTATAAAAATATGATACGCACATATACACGGATTGGAGTACGTATAGCACTCATTGTGGCAGTGCTCGTGTTCCTTTCGTATGCATTTGTGCTTCGGAGCGAAGCGACCGGCATTACCTTTGCGACGAGTTCGGGAACGGGGCAGAGCGGGCTCGAAATGCAGATTGATAGTCGGACGGTATACAACGGTGTCATCCAGCCCAAGCTTTCGTGGGCACTCAAGAATTTGAAACCATTCTGTGATTACTTCTTCAAATTCCTTGATGTGAAGCCAGGGGACACGGGGCAAAACACCATCAGTATTCATATCAAGAAGAACCCTGCGTGGGTGTGTCTCGATTTCCTTAATTTGAAAGATATAGAAAACGGAAACAACGAACCAGAATCAAAAGTTGATGCAAATGGAATTAAGGGCGGTGAACTTTCCTCAGGACTCGAATTCTTCGGGTGGATGGATGATGGCGACAACAAGTACGAAGTGGGGGAGCGGGCGCTTTTCGGAACTACGACACAGTCTGCGACAACGACGCTTCGTGGCACGAGTTACGCGCTTGCAGATGCGAAGCATGGCACTGCGTTTCCTGTGAATTCGACACGATACGTGGGCATTTCGTGGTGTGCGGGTGACTTGAACGTGAATACGGCAACCGGTGTGATTGCTTGTAATGGTGCAACACTTGGGAATGGCGTGCAGACCGACTCAATGAATGTTGATGTCTCACTTCGTGCGGTTTCTGCAAAAGATCAGAAAAATTTCACCTGTGTGAAGGCGAAAGATGAAAAGCCACATGGGGGTGGTGGTCATAGTGATGATGATGAAGATGACGACGACGATGACGATAATCACCACGACGACGATGAC
>CAYRMF010000043.1:2363-3860 GCA_964425475.1 uncultured Candidatus Saccharibacteria bacterium
ACGACGACGATGACGATAATCACCACGACGACGATGACCATTCAGAGTGGCACGAAACACCAAAAGGGAACGGGTGGAATAACTTTGTACAGTCATGCAAAAAAGTGGTGAATAAATTTCGCGTATGAGCATACTTTCTAAAATAATGTACGGGCTCTTCGCACTACTCCTTATTGGAGTCACACTGCTCTTTTTTGTCCCGTCGCTCCCTGTTGACGAAATTGATATGAAGATTGTGAAGTCTGGTTCAATGGAGCCTTCTATTATGACCGGCGGTATTGTGGTAATTCGCAAGAGTGCCACGTACGTACCAGGGGACGTCATCACATTCCAAAGTCAGGGTGCGGATATCCCTACAACACATCGTATTATTTCTGTGGAGGAAGGTGATGGAAAGACGATGTTTGTGACGAAGGGTGATGCAAATGAAGACCAAGATACTGAGCCTGTCCTCCGCGAGAACGTAATTGGCACGGTACAGTTTACGGTGCCGTTCTTGGGCTTCGTGCTCGACTTTGCACGACAGCCACTCGGGTTTGCGATTCTCATCGGACTTCCAGCGCTCCTCATCATTATTGATGAGGCAGAAAAAATTTGGATAGAAATTAGACGAAAGAAAAATCCAGCGAGTACGCGGGCACGTATTGCACCACTTGTGGTTGCTCCCTTTACTCCCGCACCGCGTGTACTCATGATGGACATCAACCGTCCGGCCTTTTCCTATACTGCCAGAGAAAAGAGAGAACCAATTGCACCAAAAGTTGAACGGCAGACACACATGACGAAACAGAGTTGGGTTGTCGCGACGTCTGTCGTACTGGTCACCTCATTGCTTACGGTGAGTATATGGTCTGTTCAGGGAACCGCGTCATACTTCAACGATACGGAGACGACAGCTCAGAATGAGCTCGGTGCAGGGATACTCGATTTTAAAGCAAATCCTGATAAAAGCTCTTTTACGTTTACGAATGGAACACAGAGTGATCAAGGCGATCTCATCACGGTCCTTGCTCCTGAAGCGGGGAGTGTCCCCATGAAGTACAGAGTGACTGTTGAGCAGACAGGAGGATCTGTCGCCCTGTGTAGTGCAATTACCGCTTCGGTGCAAACTCCTTTTTCATACAACAGCACGCTCCTTGGCCTCACTGCAGACAACGTCATCTTTTCAGGACCACTGACGCTCAGTGTCACACTCACACCATCGAGTGCGTATGTCACAGGAGATACCTGTACTGTCGATATTGTGTACACGGGGTGGAATCAGTCGCTCAATCACAGTGACGGAGGGTATGGAGATGTGGAGCGTGTACCGCTCACATTCACCGCACCAGCACTTCCTATAAGCGGAGCAAGCGCAGTCAATTTGGGAGCCGAAGAAAAGCCAGCTGACGCTCCTGTTATAGAGACACTGCAAGTGGAACCAGTCAGTGAGACAATCCCACCAGTTATCGAAGAAACTATTCCAGCTCCGCCAGAACCAGAGACAGTCTCAGACCC
>CAYRMF010000043.1:3960-7677 GCA_964425475.1 uncultured Candidatus Saccharibacteria bacterium
GAGGCACATGAGTTCCGTGCCAGAAAAAACAATGACCACACGCTGTGTGGCCACGTAGCCCCATCTCTCAGGGGGAGATACGCACTTTCGCTCGAGTGCGAAGTTTGTTCAGCTTTTTCTTGGTCATCCCAATTTTCTTGGGTGTGAGATTTCCTTCTCGGAGATAATCGAACACAAGTGCCACATACAGCGAGTCGAAAGCGCTCGTACCCTTTTTGAGGAAATCGAGGTACCACTTCGCTTTTCGATTGCACCCTTTCACATACAGCTTGCGAATGTGTTTTTCCGTGCGTCCGATGTCTTCGTAGGACAATCTGCCCTTGAACATTTCGCATTTGAGGTAGGCGATGAAGTAGAGGTTATCATCCCCGAGATTATCTTTTGCTTCAAGTTTTTCGAGCAGGTGCGACACGTTTGCTCTATGTGTCTCTCTCTCACTCAAAACAGAGTGCGGTGCGAGAGTGTCCATCATGGTTCCTTTCAGTTGAAGAACAAATTCTTTGAGACTATAGCACGGAATCCCGTATTCCCTGAAGGGAGGCGAGCACAAAAAGAAAAGCCCCACGAGTCGTAAAGTCGGGGAGACTTCTCGTGGGGCTTGTGATACCAGTCTTTACTGGTCTGTAACCTTCTTGATGAAATCTGTCAGTGCGCGTTGTCCTTCTTCGGGACCCGCAATGTACGAGGCTTCAACTTCACCGGTTTGCATATTGACTGTTGTCACAGGTGTACCCTCGGGCCTTCCTTCAAGCCAGTCAAGCGGTATCCAGTATTCTATTGCATTTCGGGCGACGTCGAGCCAACTCATCATCCATCCACGCATATTCATGTCGAATGCGAATATGGCGTATGGCCAAAGAATGGCAACCCGCAGACTTTCAATATGCCGTGTCCCGAAGTGGATCAGGTGGTTTTTGAACGTATTCATCCCTACACAGCAGTGCTGGAACGAAAACGTAACCATAATCCATAACGTAAACATCGTAACGCCGATATAGACTTTCCATGCGACGTTGAGAAACGCCCACACAAAGTCCATATAACCGAAAGCGTACAGGCCGAAGTGGTTCAGTCCGACCAGAATACCCGAAAGAATGAGACTGGCTATAAAGAGCAAGCCACCCCAAGGCATGAGTGCCAAAATGATTGCAACGACGGTCATCACAGCAATCACTGGCCATTTGATTAAATTCAACATCCTCGTTTCCTCCGTGGTGAATTGAAAGGGTTGACTGGTATAATGTAATATTATTTTAGTTTTGTCAAACAGGTTCTAACATTTCGCTTCCATCTCAAAACTACGCAAAACGAGCCTTACAGAATAAGGCTCGTTAATGTGGAGCAGTTTACTCCGAGTTGACCTAGAAATTAATGAGAGTGCACTCGAATATAATTTCGGAAATGCCCTTGTGGTAAAACACAGTCTGATAGAAATGGAATGTTCGAATTTCCTGAAGATTGTTGATTTGTGGTGAAAAAAGAAGAGCCCCACGAGTGTGAGTCGCAGGACTCCTCGTGGGGCGTAGTGTTAACGTGGTTCTTGTCATTGTTGTTGATACCGGAAGTGCATACCTATCATGATATGTGTGAGTATGCTCTCCATTCCAATGTCGATGTTGTTGCTTGAAAGACCAGCACCAGCAAGCTCCCTTTCTATTTCTTGAATGTATTCCTGAGAGGTGTCCGCAGTTAAGGTTATGTGTACAAGATTCTTAACAATAATTTTGCGCACACAGTGTTCAACATGAAATCGCATGTTTTCTTCTGTGATATCAAAATATTGGATTTCATACCCACCCATTTTCAGTTCTCGAATGAACTCCTTGTGATGATATCCGCATTGACCGGATCCCTCAGTAAGACGCTTGAGGTGAAAAAGTGCCATGGTGAGGTGGCTATCCACTCGGTCATATTCTTCGAGTATACCCGTGATAGGAGAAAGAAAAAGGATAAAAATTGAAGCAAGAACGAATTTCCGTAACATGGCAAATCTCCAAAAAAGTTGAGGGAAATATTACTAAAGATATTATGCCTTCTAAATCAGTTTTTGTCAAAAAACTTACACGCGCAGGCATTGTGCTCCCATCTCTACTTAAAAAACAAAAGCGCCCAATGGCGCTAATGTTTTTATAAGTGGAGATGGGCGGACTCGACATGCCGTGTCACTAATTCACTTACGTTCATAAGTGCACGCCGGCCCAGCTCGCGGTTTTCTTTTCTGGGGAGAAAAGAAAACAACGCTCCGCTTTTCGAATCTCCACGAAGTGTGCGCAGGCACACTTCTGCATCTCCACCCATAATAAAGGCCCCGTAAGGGGCCAATATTTTATGAGTGGAGATGGGCGGATTTGAACCGCCGTCCGAGAGTGACCGAACGTATGCGTCTACAGTGGGTAGTTCCTCTTTCTGTTTAAGTGCATATCCTCAAAGCTGAACGAAACGGATATGTACCGAGCCTCGAAGAATTTGGTCTCTACCGGAGGCGAGGGAAGAGACTAGAGCCTGATGTTTATTTCACCACGCGTATCGTATCAGACATAAAACACGGTGACGTCACACGAGCGAGCGAATGGTTACGCGAATGCTGGTGCGAATCCGAACGCGTTAGCGTAAGGACTTTGTACGCTTTTCTTAGCACGTACTGGTTCTCGAGTTTGAAAGGAGTACTCGAGAAGCTCCTCCACTGCACATACGAAACGGGGCAAACCGTCAAAGCCTGTCATCCCCCGTCACGAAATTTTTGAACGCTTTCAAAAATTTCGTGACGGCGAACTCCAGAATTTTAATGACGGATTACAGAACACTTTATTACGGACGCCTGCAATTAGTGGTATTTAAACTCTCGTGCAATATCCCTACTCACGTCACGCTTCTTGATACTCTCGCGCTTGTCCGCTTTCTTTTTACCGCGTGCGAGCGCAATCTGCAGTTTGAGTTTCGAACCAACATTATGCCATTTCACAGGTACTATTGTCAATCCCTGGCGTTCACTCCCTTGGTCGAGAATATGAATCTCTTTCTTGGTGAGGAGGAGCTTGCGGGGTCGTTCGGAGTCGTAGCCCTTCTGGGCGTTTATCTGCTGAAACGCGGGAATTGAGGCACCGACGAGGAATGCCTCACCTCCCCGAATAATGACGTGCGCACCGTCGAGCTTGCCCTGGCCACTGCGGAGCGATTTCACCTCGGTACCGAGCAGGGAAACACCCGCCTCGTAGGTTTCGAGAAGTTCAAAATCAAAGGTGACGCGTTTGTTGGAAATGAAGGCCATACGCACCACTATAACAAGCAATAAGGAAACTTGCAAAAATAGAATATTGTGATTTAATGTTGCTTCACTCATGTCTCATTTGGAGAAGAAAATGGAGAATGGAAGAGAAACGAAGAGAAATGGACGCAAGCGTAAGGCCCTGATGTCTCGTGATCCCAATAGGATCTTGCGAGTCTGCTACTCAAGAGCAGTAGCACCACTGTTCAACAATCGCCTCAATGCGGTAGCTGCAAACACGTGGAGTGATGAGGAATTGCTCCAGCTCGAAGGGATTGGCCCATATGTGGTGTGGGCTGTCAGGGAGTCGAACCGTCAAGTCGAGCCGGCCCCGTTTGCTGTTTGAATTCGCTACACGCGAACCCAAGACACCCCAATCTGATTGTGCGGGGTGTTCTTTTATAAATACTTTTACTAGTTCGTCCAGAAAGCCACGGGGCTTTGCCCCGTGG
>CAYRMF010000044.1:0-7455 GCA_964425475.1 uncultured Candidatus Saccharibacteria bacterium
GTTATGCAGATGATGCATTACGGAATATGAGCTCTTATAGTGATGCGAGAGAAACAGAATTACGGTCTCTCACAGATGAAAGGATACTCAATTACATACACAACACCGATGATGTAACGTTAGTGAATTGGAAAACAGCGCCAATCAATTTATCTTTGTAACCTTCTTAAATTGTCCCCACTCCACGAGTTCTTTAACTATTTGGTTCCAATTCGCGATCACTTGGGTCACACAGGCAAAAAGCAGGTTCATACCCTGAAGAAACAGCGGCTATCCCTTTTCCTTGAAAATGCGAAGCAATTTGACAGATGTCATTTGTGAAGTATATTGGGCATGGAAATTGAAGCACGACACATAAACTTTGCGATTGACTCAAAGGAGATTACGAATGAAAACTTGCGATTGCGCGTGGTGTGGAGAGACTCTCAATATCACTGGTCTCAAACTCAAAAAGGGCGATAGTTTTAGTTGCCCAAAATGTGGCAACTGGAGTCAAATAAAGAAAGGGGCGGAAGTGGTAGTCTACCGTATGGAAAACGGTTTTACCGGTCTGCAGTCTTTTCCAGGTGAAAGGAGATTACGCGAAATTCTCCACAGAGTCTTCGGTTGAAATCCGTTTTCTCGGTATACACACGTATCACAAAGGTGGTACACGAAACGCTCACAGTGACGACAAGTCACCTCACAATTGCCCGGCTTTGGTCGGGCATTTTCTAATGAAATCAAAACTATATCTTTGAGGGTGTATCCCAGAGGAAACCGTTCCCGAAGTGTCCGAAACGCGCCGTCTCTTCAAACTGCGGTTTGCGGAGGTTGAGCGTTTCGATAATTGCGCGGGGACGGAGGTCATAGCCGGTGACTTTTTCTTGCTCACCATCAATCGTCACCGTAGCCATGAGCGGTTCTGCAACACCAATCGCGTACGCGATGTGCACGTACACCTCTTTTGCGCCCTTTTTAGTGAGGTAATCAACGGCAACTTTTCGCGCCATGTACGCAGCGCTCCTGTCTACCTTTGTCGCATCCTTTCCTGAGAAGCACCCGCCCCCGAGTGGGATGTTGGGACCGTAGTTGTCGACGGCGAGCTTGCGCCCGGTGAGACCGGTATCTGCTTCAAATCCTCCAATAGTCCACGAGCCATTCGGGTTCCTGAGCCAAATGTCTTTCACGTTGTTCACGCGCTCGTGGAGGAAGGGGACAATATCGCGGAGCACCGCCTCATCGAGGTGCACGTCGCTCATGTCCCCACTCTCACAGAGTGAGGTGAGTACCTGCACCACCTTCCCGTCTTCGAGCGTCACCTGTGCCTTACCGTCGTGCGCTCCCATCGCGCGCGTGAGCGCGCGCGAGAGCATGACCTCACGCGGGAGGAACTCCGGCGTCTCGCTTGTCGCGTACCCCACCATAATTCCCTGATCCCCTGCACCATCTGCATCCACTCCCTGCTGAATCTCAGGGCTCTGCTCGACGACGTTGACCACAATGCCAATGGGGTGGTGGTACCCGAGTTTCCGGTACACACCGAGTGCAATTTCGCGGATGTTGACGTGCGCGGTTGTGGTGAGTTCTCCCGTGATGGTGATGAGCCCGTGCCCGCCGAGCACCTCGATTGCCGAGCGCGTGTATGGGTCATCTTGAAGGCACGCATCGAGGACCGCGTCGCTTATCTGGTCACACACCTTATCGGCGTGTGAGGGAGTAACCGACTCTGCTGTTCTAAAGAGTGAAGACATAGTTTTCTAGGTTATGAAATAAAAAACAATCTCTAACGGAGAGATTGTTTTTTATAAAATCTTTCCCCGTAGGGTTGGATGGAGCACTTTACTTTCGCAAGTTGCTGGACGACTTGGCGGGCCAAAACCCTATTCGTCACTCTTGATTTATTATGAGATTGTCAGGTGTGAGTATAGCAAGCACCTGTTTTCACAAGCAAGGGATAACCGGCGCGGGGCTTCGCCCCGCGCCAGAACGCCACTACTCCACCGAAAATACAAGGTCCGGCCTTGTATTGCAAGAGAGTGTTCTGTCCCAGTCCAAAAAAATAACTTTATATTTCTTCATACAGACACAGTATCATACTACCTCGCTCTCACGTTTCGATTTACCCAGCACACGGGCCACAATCTCTTGAAGAGCATCTTCTGAATCTTTTCGGTTATGTATTATGAAAATCTTTTTATGTTGCGTATTTTTCAATTTCTGGAGAATCGTCTTTGAGGGATAAAAAATTATCATCTTAATCAGTTCGAAACTTACTGGCTCTCGCATGCCTGGGTATTTATCTATGAAATTGTTGCCTCCAAAAAACCACCTGCTATAAACGCCAACCAAACTCCTCCACACCGGAAAATCAAAAAATACAACCGTATCCGCTCTCTCTAACCGAACATCAATACTATTCTTAAAGTCACCATCTAATATCCAATCTTCTTTCAGAGTAAACTCTCTTACTTTCTCTCTAAACTGATCAGAAGAATCATATGCTTTAACCCATCCACTTTTCCAATAATACTTATCTAGATGAATTACTTCTCTCGATGTCAATTTACCCAGTTTATGAGCAAATATAGTCTTTCCAGAACCAGGTTTGCCAATAATCATGATTTTTCTATACTCATCATCCATAGGTAAGTATCCTATCACAAGTAATAAATGGTCTAAGAATGAGCAACACAGCGCCAGCCATCGACGGCGTGGTACTTCAACAAATGTTGCCCTCTGGTGTATACTGGTACACACTCACGTCATTATTACCATTTTGAACTATATTTTTTATGAAGCAGTGCTTGAACTCAAAAACAAAGATTGTCGCTACGCTCGGCCCCAGCTCGTCGGAGGTGCGAACCATTGAGAAGATGCTCCATGCGGGGCTCAACGTGGCACGCATCAATATGAGCCATGGCAATTACGAAGAACAAGCGCTCAAGATAAAAAACGCACGGCTAGCTTCAGAACGAACAAAACACCCCCTCGCCATTCTTCAAGATCTCTCGGGCCCGAAAATCCGTATTGGTGATTTTGATACTGAAACCGTGACACTTGTCCCAGGGAAAAAACTGACCCTCTCCACAAAAAAATGTGTTGGGACTGTCTCTCATGTTTCCGTTAACTATCCAAAACTCCCCACCGAAGTCTCTGTGGGCATGGCAATCTACCTGAACGACGGAAAACAAAAACTGATTGTCGATCGCATAAACGGAGACGACATTCACACCACTATCGTGAATGGTGGGACCATCCGCGGTCGTCGTGGGGTGAACATCCCTGATGCAAACCTCTCTATTTCTTCACTCACGCCAAAAGACAAGAAGGACCTCGTGTGGGGACTCACCCAGAATCCCGACTTCATCACACTCTCATTCGTGCGGAGTGCTGATGACATCCATCTCCTTCGGAAACTCATCAACAAGGACAAAAAGCGACAGATTATGATTGTCGCAAAGATTGAAACAAAATCCGCTATCGAAAATCTCCACGACATTATCGAAGCTACCGACGCGGTCATGGTCGCGCGTGGTGATCTCGCCATTGAAGTCCCTCCCGAAAAGGTACCCCTTCTCCAGAAGCAAATCATCCGCATGGCAAACCTCGCGGGAAAACCCGTCATCACGGCCACGCAAATGCTCGACTCGATGAAGACCGAAGCAACACCAACCCGCGCAGAGGTAAACGATATAGCGAACGCCATCCTCGACGGCACCGACGCCATCATGCTCTCCGATGAAACCGCAATCGGCGTCCAGCCAGAGCGCCCCGTGGAGGTAATGTCGCGAGTCGCGCATGAGGTTGAGTCAGATATCTTTTTTCAAGAACGCATGTCTCAGTGGGACTTCACTCCAAAGGAGACGTATGAGGTGCTCGGACAATCAATTGCAAAGACTGTCTCAGCAATAGGAGCAAAAGCAATTGTGACCTTCAGTGAAAGTGGGCGTACGGCGCGTATCGTTGCTCGCTATAGACCAATCGTGCCTATCTTTGTACTCACTCCAAATACCGCAACATTCGCGCAGAGTTTGATATCGTTTGGGTGCGAGCCGGTCCTCATTCCAAAAATAAAGCACCTCGTCGATGCACAGAAGCTCGCGCGGAAGGTGCTCTCCGAGTACAACATGATTACCAAGAATGATGTGTTCGTCCTCGGTGCTGGTATACCGTTTGGGAGTTCGGGGGCGACCAATATGATGGTGGTCGAGCGCGTGTAGCGATTCTAAAATTATAGATAAACAAATATCCCCCAGAAAACCTTTGGTTTTCTGGGGAGAGACAGTAGAAAAGCCCATGCAGTGCATGGGCTTTTTGAGTTCCGCTGATTGCTCAGCGGAAGATTTCGACCGCGCGGCGGCCGCGGCGACGGAGGTTGGAGTGTTGGCACTTACGCCGTTCCTTTCCAACCTCGTCGTCGAATTTATAGGGACCGTGCCAATACGCCTTGGATCGCGGCAGATTGAAAACATGATTGCAGGCCATCTGCAGGCTACCACGGATTTCGGGCAGCTGCTTGGGCTTCGGGCTTTCCTTAGCCCTCTGCTCCTCCAGCAAGTTGGCCAGGCGCAAAGTCATCCCACGCAATTTCGGTTGCGGGGTATGAGCCGTCGTGCTAAAACCATCAGCACGAACGACTTGCACGCGGAGGTTACCCGGAACAAAAGTGTGCATATTTTTTCCTCTCTATCTATAATATTGACGTTGTCTTGAGAACATAGAAACTAATTTGTTGTATTATAGCACATATTTGTAATAATGCAAGTATTCTGGGGGCACACACGTATGGCGGATAATCATGTATTTATGAGGTATTTTGGGGATGTATGGACAAAAGCCGGCGCGCCCAAAGGGCGCGCCGGTTGCATCCAGAAACCAATTTTTACCACATTTCCTACTCCGTCAAAAAGCCCCCTGCTTGGTGTGCCCAGAGGCGCGCGTAGGTACCTTTTGCGTTTGCGAGCATTTCATGTGTGCCGTCTTCGATGATGGCACCGTCTTCGAGTACGACAATCCTATCCATTTCACGCAGGGTGGAGAGACGGTGCGCAATGGCGATGACCGTCTTCCCCTTCATGAGTTCCTGGAGTGCCTTTTGTATCGCCACCTCACTCTCGCTGTCGAGTGCACTCGTGGCCTCATCGAGTATGAGTATCGGGGCGTTCTTGAGGATAGCGCGTGCTATCGCGATGCGCTGTTTTTGCCCACCCGAGAGCTTCACCCCACGCTCGCCCACGAGCGTGTCGTATCCCTCTGCAAGTGATTTGATGAACGTGTGCGCTTGCGCTTTCTTCGCTGCCTTCTCTATCTCTTCCTGCGTGGCATTTGGCTTCCCGTAGGCGATGTTTTCGCGTATTGAGCGGTGGAAGAGGAGTGGCTCTTGGGGCACGATGGCGATGTGGTCGCGAAGTGAGTCCTGTGTCACCTCCGCAATGTTCTGTCCATCAATCGTAATACTTCCCTCTTGTATCTCGTGTTGGCGGAGAAGGAGTGAGACGAAGGTGGTCTTCCCCGCACCGCTCGTGCCCACGAGCCCCACGCGTTCACTTTTTTTAATTGAGAGAGAGAAGTTATTGAAGACCGGCTCATCGCCGTACGAAAAGGTAACCCGGTCACAGACGATGACACCTTTCTTTACTGCAAGTGGTTGCGCATTTTCCGTATCGGTGATTTCATGCGGTACGATGATGTCGGCGAGACCCTCCTGTATCTCGGCGTAGCGACGGATGAAACCGTTCATGCTCATGCCGATGAAGACGAGCGTGCTCTGCACATTCATCATGAGTGTTGCAATCATGATGAGCTCTCCTGTGGTGAGTCGAGAAGACACCCAGAGCTGGGCCGACACGATGAGCATCACCGCTTCAAAACAGACGATAATGACATTATTGAGGAGGAGTCCCCATTCGCTGATGCGCCACTGGCGTATGTTGAGACGGCGCATCTCGTCTATGTGTGCCTCAAACGCATGCTTCTCATCTTCCATGCGAACGTACTGGCGAATAGCAGACATGTTGGAAATAGCGTCAACGGCGTACCCGCGCGCTTTCGTCGCCTGTGCTGAGAAATTGACTACATGGGGGCGACGGAAGCGCGCGAGCATGATGTTGAGTGGTATGAGGAGCAGAATGAGTCCCAAGAAAATGAGCGCAATCGTTGCACTCGATGACCAGATGTACACAACGGTAATAATGAGTGAGAGAACGGAGGGAGTGTAGCTCCACATGAATGCTTCAAAGAGTGACTGTATTCCCTCACTCGCATGGCTTATCTTACTCGAGAGTGAGCCGGCAAAGCGGTCGGAAAAGTACGCGTGGCTGTGGTGTGCGAGGTATCCAAAGAGTGTCTTGTATGCGGTTGCATTTGAGCGACTCGCCCACTCCATGCCAATGAAGCCACTTATGCGCCACGCGACGAAGGAGGCTGTCGTCATGATTATGAAGAGAATAACGATAAACCAAATATCTCCGGGCACTGCTTCTCCGCGTCCAATCTCACTCGCCTTGTCGATGAGCATCTTGAAAATGTACGGAATACTCGTGCCCGTAAGTTGTCCCACAAAGACAGCAGTGAGTACGCCAAAGAGCCACTTGCGGTGCTCGTAAGAGACGTAGCGCATAAACGCAAACGGCCGGCTCAAGACCGGTTGTATTTCTTTTTCATTCAATTCGCTTTGCATAGCATGTATTCCTTTACAGTATACCGCCTTCCCCTCCATAAAAAAACGGCGGCCCTGTGGTAAGGGTCCGCCGTGTTGCATTAGGCCGGGTGGCCTAATGCGGGATGTTCCAACGTGCGTTGGGGCCCGGTGATTGCGCTTCATTTACTTCACCGGCTGGTGGACTTGCTTCATCGCAAGGACCTGCAGACTTCTCGAGTGCAGAAAGTTGCAGAAGATGCAGATAAGTTCCTCGTCTGCCTACATCGAGGGTTTGTGGTTGATTTTCACCACTCATCTTTTCATTCCCTTCAAACGTGATTGGACCGGACAATATCGCATGTACCGAAAGGTATGTCAATGGATAACAGCGGTGCGTACGCACCGCTGTTTCGAGCAAAGGTCAGACCTTTGTATTTTTCTTCTGAAAGATATGAATCACCACGTCGTCAACCATCGTCGAGCCCACATGGATATACTTATCATATTCAGAAGGCAGACCGATGTAGACTGGTCTGCCCCACTGGTCATCAATCTGCCTCAGACGGCTCAGTGAAAGCGATCTTCTGGCAACCGTCTTCTCGATTCGTCTTTGAAGATCAAATGAAATCGCACCCCGCGTGCCCATATCCTCACTTTTGGGGACATCATACTTCAACTGTTTCTGTACCATTGCGTTGCTCCTTGAACTACTCCGACCAATTCAGAGACTGTTAGAAACTATACCATAGAATTTGAAAATGTACATAGGCATATCCTTGGAGTCCCGTGTGGTACTATTATCCTTATAATTTGATACAAATATGCGATTTGAA
>CAYRMF010000045.1:0-7415 GCA_964425475.1 uncultured Candidatus Saccharibacteria bacterium
AAGGTCCGGAAAAGTACCCCGTACTTTTCCGCCCATAGCTCAGCTGGTAGAGCAGATCGCTCTTAACGATAAGGTCCCAGGTTCGAGCCCTGGTGGGCGGACATATTACAAAAAACTACACACAAGGTGTGGTTTTTTGTAATATGTCCGGCCCAAGCGAGCAATTTGTTTTGCTCGCGTCCTGGGCTCGAAGACCTTGTGAGGTAGTCTTTGCGAGTGATAACGAAGCAAAATACCCACAAGGCAAATCAAAATGGGATTTTGATTTGAAAGGTTGCCAGTCATTTTGAAAAAATGGCGACAACCTGAACAGAATCCGTAGGATTTACTGGTCATGTAAGTAGAGCTTTCTTGAACTGCACTCACATCATAGACAAAAATACATTTTGTCTAGATACTCGTTTGTTCAAGTAATGATCGAGCCCTGGTGGGCGGACAATATGTTTTGTCCACACGACAGAGTGCGGAAACCTGTGCTTTTGATAAGCTTAGGGGAAGATTGATTATTACTATGTGTTAGAAAATGTGTGTATGAATGAGGGATTTGAAAGTTTTGGTGGAGAAACACAAGAGTCTGGAGTAGAAAATCCTATGCCTGATGTGGATGATGTACTAGAAGATATGGTGGCTTCTGTAAATATTGAAGGACTAGTATCACCGGAGGTAATGAGCGAAAAGATGATCATTGCGGCTCAGGAGATATGTAACAAAGAATTAGAAAAACTCAAGACGAAGATGGCTGTATGTCGTGGAGTACTTTCAAGTAGTGCCGGTACCTTAATACCTGTTCTCTCCTATGTGATTGCGCGGTGTGCTGGGGTTAATTTTGAAGAATATGGGTTAGATCCTTCGACTCTAGATAATTACGCTTTCATCACAAGTGCCTTTGCCGGACTTACTGCACCATTTGCTGGTATAGGTCACGATTATTTTGCAAGAAAAATTGCAGACTTGAAAAAAAAGTGTGGTGTCATTGATCAAAAGTAATCAACCATTATTGTAATAATTTTCTAATACCATGAATCCACGACAGCAAATCGATGATCTGTTTGAGGAAATGTTTGACGTTGCGCAGGTGTCTCCCGAACAAAGGGAGGTAATCCTTAATGCACTCAGTGGAGCAATCATCTTGAATGTCATGAACAAATTCGCAGACCGTCTTTCCGTTGAAAAAATGGCCTCAATGGAGCTAAACCCTCCTTCAGATATTGAAACATTATTTACTGAGCTTGCACAAGATATTTCACAAGAAGAGGTATCGAAAATATTGGCAAATTCAGCAACTGAGGTGCTTAGCGCATATATGGAAGAGATTACGAAATAATCCCTCAATAAAACCCGCATTATTTAATTGTTTGAGTATATCTATTACGCATTCAAAACACAGGGACATCACGGAATGTGAACAATTTTGACAAAATTTAGTCACTTAATTGTCTTATCAAATTTTGTCCACACGACAGAGTGCGTAATCGTGTACTTTTGATAAGCTTAGGGGAAGGTTGATTATTACTATGTGTTAGAAAATGTGAGTATGAATGAACGATTTGGAGGATTAAGTGGAAAACATGTGGGAGGAGAAAGAGTAGAGGAAGAAAAATTTGTGTCTGAGACGGATTTTGCACTGCCAGAAAATATAGAAAAAATACAACAACCAACAGAAGCCGAGTTGAGTGCTGTCTTTGATACTCTACCAAATGAAACACGAGAAGCTATTCAAGATTTACCTGATGCACCTACTAATGAAGAGATGATAAAGGTTATTGATGCTTTACCACATAATACTGAAAAAACATTAAATTTGCCCGATGAAGTAAAAAAGACTATCGAAACAGAAGCGAGTTTTTCTGAACGCTTTTCTGGTATTGCTAAAAAAGCTGCTCGTGTGCTCGGTTTTATTACTGCGCTTTCTGCAGTTCCAGGAATTGTACAAGCTGCTGGACTTACGGGGTACGAGCAAGCGAAGGCGGCACGACAGGCGGAGTATAAAGCACGAACAGGGGTGGACTTAGCACAAAGAGGTGTACTACAAGAAGAACAACGAAGGCAACTGGAGGCACAGAAAGAGGCACAGGGGTTTGAAAACGCAGTAAATCAAGAAACTCTGAAAGAACAACGGGTCACTTCTTCAGGAAGTTGGGGTGAAGAATTTGTTGTAAAAGCAGAGAGTGATATAGGTAGAGTAAAAGATACTCAGGATGCAGAGTGGTTAGCGCGCACATATATTAATGGTTTTGTCCGTGAATACCATCAACCATCGCCAGGGAAAGGTGTAATGGAACGATTTGATGCACACCGTATACATAGGGTATTCTCATCAGGCGATCTTGAAAAACTTAAGACTGACGCACTCCATTTAAAAGGAATCTTGGATACGCTTAATACACGATATAGCATACAGGGATATGACACACATATGAGTAATCTCAATACCGTTATCCGCGATCTTGAGATTCGGGGCAAATATTCTAACCAGATGGAGGAAAAGGCGTACCGAGAGATTAACAGTAGGATGATACAGAATCATGGCGGACAGTACGGCGGACCTCAGCACTATGGGGGACAGCGATATATGCGTAAATTTCATTGAGTATGGAAGTCTATTTTGAACAAATTGAAATGTTGGTCCTAAATTCGAATCTTCCTCCCGAGGAGAGACACGAGTTGTTGGAAGTACTTGCATCACTTGATAACGATACACTTCAAGAAGTGTTGGAACTTTTTCAGAAAAATGCAACATGGATAGAGGTTGTGTACCAAAACTTTCTCGACAAGCGAGACGCATTTGCAAACAATGATACTGAGGCCATTTTGGATATTCTGCAGAGTGAAGAAACATTACTCGCACAGCTCGATGGGGTGGAGTAGCGTGTATATATCTAGGAATGGCGATTTCGTCAGTATGAAGCTCTCCTCAAAACCTACTGGGAAGGTGATGACCTGAAACACGTCTACTGTTGTATAAGGAGTAGTTGTAACCTACCCACCCCCATACTCCCGTATTGCATCCATAAATATCTCACCGAACTGAGATAACTTCTTTTCTCCCTCATCACAGAAATGGTATACTATTCAGAACATACACATGTATCAGAGAATCTGTATAACCTTTGTAATCGGCGTAGTTTTGGGCGCACTTGGTACAACTTCATACACCGCTTTTTTTGTTCCTCAAAAGAGTAACCCTGAGTATCTTTGTTATGAATCAGAGTTCATCAATAGATTTGCATGTCTGAAGCCAGTTATTAAAAAAACTGAATACGCTAATATGCGAGAATCACTTGAGACCTATATTTCTGAAAAAGAGGAATCCGGTGCTGTTTCGGATGTAGGTATTTATTTTCGAGACCTCAAAAATGGTCCAACACTCGGTATTCATGAATACAACGAGTTTATCTCTGCGAGCCTTCTCAAAATCCCCACTCTGATTGTGTACCTTCGTCTCTCAGAAGAAAATCCCGCAATACTCAAAGAATCCATTGTCATACAAGAGTCGGCTGTAGATACTATTCATGCAATACAAAACATAGAGCCGAAGGAACCTATTTTTGCCAACACTTCATACACAATTGAAGAATTACTCAGACACCTTATCGTATATTCAGACAACACTGCACTTGTACCACTCAACGATCATCTTCGTACCCTCGTACCTGATGTTGATATTCTCCTTGAAACATTCAAAGAGCTCGGCTTAATGCCTGATGCCGTTGAGGGTGACTACACCCTTACCGTGAAGCGTTTTTCTTCTGTATTTCATCTTCTCTACAATGCAACGTATCTCTCACCAGAAATGTCTGCAAAAGCACTTGAATATCTCTCCCAAAGCGCATTCACTGATGGACTTGTTGCAGGAGTACCAAGTACAACACCTGTCGCCCATAAATTCGGTGAGCGCACCATTGAATCACCAGAAGGTATAGGAACAACCACGAATCAACTTCATGATTGTGGAATTGTGTACTACCCACAAAACCCATATCTTCTTTGCGTAATGACTAAAGGTCCAGACTTTAAAAATCTAAGCAACACAATCAAAGACATATCACGCATGGTGTATGAGGAGGTCGATAGTCGACGCATCAAAGAATAGAATAATTTCACCCTACGGATCATATTTTTCAATTGCTCGAGCTTCTATTCGTGATTATTTTTCACGAGTACTTTCTTTGCTTTTTCAGGTATTGCATCAAATACTATACATCCGTATGAGCAGTACTCTTTCCTCTCTGTCCTGTACTCATTACAGCAAATGAAAACACCAACACGTCCTTCCGGAGATTTTATCAGAGTAGTTACTACCTACCCCCATACTCCCGTATCGCATCCATAAAAATTTCACCGAATTGTGCTAGCTTTTTCTCACCGACACCACTGATGTTGAGGAATGCATCGGCAGTCGTTGGTTTGTGGAGAGCCATCTCGTGGAGGGCTTTATCGCCGAAGACGATATAGGGAGGAACTCGTAGTCGGGACGCTTCGCGTGTGCGTACTTGGCGCAGTGTTTCAAAGAGTGAGGTGTCGTAGTGAGTATTCTTTACCAGTGATGCCACAGCCTTTGGCACTATCTTTTTAGGCATTTGGATTACGAGCGGGGTAGGTGCAACACAGTGGTCACAGTTACCACAGTTTGGCTCTGTGTACTCTTCATTGAAATACTTGAGTAAAAATTTTCTGCGACAACCACTCAACTTCCCATACTGCACCGACTGTTCGAGGTTGTACTGCACCTGTTGTTTTTCTTTCGCATCTTTAATTTGATTATTGAAGTACTCGTGTTTGAACTTGTCTGCAAGAGAGAACAGGAGTACGCAACGTGCAGGGAGCCCGTCTCTCCCCGCACGGCCTGTTTCTTGGTAGTAGCCCTCAACTGACTTCGGGAGACTGTGGTGGATGACCAATCGCACATCGGGCTTATCGATACCCATGCCAAAAGCAATGGTAGCCACCATAATCTGGATGTCGTCACGAATGAAGCGTTCTTGGTTGTCTCTCCGAGCGTCGGCACTCATGCCTGCGTGATACGTACCTGCTCGGTATCCTTGTCTGCTCAGTTTCAGAGCAATTGTTTCGGTGTCTTTACGAGAAAAACAGTAGATGATGATGCTTTCTCCTTTGTATAAAGAAACTAACGAAAGAATCGTAGAGAAGGAGTCCTTTTTCGGTAAGACTTCGTAACTCAAATTTTGCCGATTAAAACTTGAGGTGAAAATATGTGGTGCGGGAAGTGCGAGTTGATTCACGATATCCGCGCGCACTTGCACCGTAGCAGTAGCGGTGAGTGCAATGATGGGAATGGAAGGGAACTTCTGCCTGAGGGACTTAAGATTACGATAGTCAGGTCTAAAGTCGTGTCCCCACTCTGAGATGCAGTGTGCTTCATCGATAGCAAAGAGGCCGACGGGAAGTGTCTGGAGCATTGCTTCAAACTGTGGGAGCGCGAGGCGTTCGGGCGTGATGTACAAGATTTTGAGTGACCCATTTTTTACTTGCTCTATTACTCCCGTGATTTCGTCTTGGCGGAGTGAGCTATTGATAAACGCTGCGGGTATGCCGTTCCCCAAGAGCGCATCCACTTGGTCTTTCATGAGTGAGATAAGAGGGGAAATGACAATGGTGGTGCCTGATTGTAACAGAGCAGGTAACTGGAAACAAAGTGATTTTCCTCCACCTGTTGGCATGAGGACGACGCAGTCCTCTCTTGCCATCACCCGCTCAATTATTTCTTTTTGGAGTGGGCGAAATTCATCGTATCCGAAGTATTGTTTTAAGGTGGTGTACATGAAATAAGAATGTGAAGTATTTATTATCACACGAATGGCGTAAATCCGAAATTAAATAATTTTAGTCTCTGTAGCAAGGTGTCGCCTTTTTACAGGATGCTCCGATTGACATCCTGTACTAAAAACGTACACTTCGGAAAGTTGCACTTTTGCATATTTCGAGGAGAAAGACATGCGAGAAGAACCAAAGCTCGGCCTTATTGTGGTGGTTAGTACATTTCGTAAGTCCAAGGGAGGGAAAAGAGATGGGCGGAATAACTTTTCGGGGAAAAAAGGGGTAATATTCCGGAACGAAAATGGACGGCGTGGCGAAGAACTTTTCTGTGCCAAGGAACCTAACTTCAGGGAATTGTCGAAGACACTTCATGGCGCTGGAAAGATTCCCCCACATATCGCCATAAACTCGCACGGCGAAACGCATATTTAAAAAGAAAGGACGACCTTCGGGCCGTCCTTTTTAAATTTATTTTTTTAGAAATTCACTCACTATACTTTCTATTTTTTCTACTTGAGATGGGCGCACCCAAGTAACACCCTTGTCTCGTTTCAGCCATGTCATTTGTCTCTTTGCGTACTGCCAGCTTTTTGTCTCAATGAGTGCGCACATCTCGTCATTGGTAATCATACTTTGGAGATACTTCGCAATGTACGCGTATTCAATGCCAATTTCAGTCATTCGTTCATAGGAAAGACCATCTGTGTGAAGTGCAACAACCTCCTCAATCATTCCCTTATCTAGTCGCTCTGTGAGGCGTGTGTGTATGTTTTTGACTAGTTCCTCCTTTTCGATACGGATGCCTATCTTGAGGGCATCATAGAGCGTCACAGCATGAGTCTCTGGCACTTTGCCTATCACTGACGCAATTTCGATTGCACGAATGAGTCTCCTCCTATTATGTGGGTCAATAGTCTCTGCTCGTTCACTATCTTTTTCTTTCAGTATTTCAAAAAGCTCCTCTGTAGAATGATTCTCGAGTTCTTCACGCAATTTTGCGTTTGGCGGTACCTCTGGCATTGTGGCGATGCCGAGAAGTGCGTCTATGTAAAAAAAGGTGCCCCCAACGATAATGGGCAATTTACCCCGTGAGAGAATGTCATCAATTGCGGTGCGACCGTCGCGGACGTAGTCGTGGACGGTATACACCTCATATGGGTCTGCGACATCGAGGAGGTAGTGGGGCACACCCTGCATTTCTTCCCGTGTCACTTTTCCGGTACCAATATCAAGCCCACGGTACACCTGCCGTGAGTCCGCAGAAATAACCTCGCCACTGAATTTTTTGGCAAGTTCTATAGAAAGGGAAGTTTTTCCCGATGCAGTAGGGCCGACGATGACGAGTATCTTTGACTTTTTTATTTCCTTCACAGAGTGCCGGGAGAGGGACTTGAACCCTCAAACCTTGCGGTACACGATTTTGAGTCGTGAGCGTATACCAATTCCGCCATCCCGGCAAATGCCCCAAAAGAGGCGCTCCCTGAGTGTACCAGATTATACACAGGGTGAAAATATCTTATATGCTACAATATCCAGCATGGCGTACGAAAGTAATTCGATTTTTTGGATCGAGGTAGAGAAGATTGTCCCAAATCCGTTTCAACCACGGCGTGAATTTGATCAGGCAAAGTTGCAAG
>CAYRMF010000046.1:0-7074 GCA_964425475.1 uncultured Candidatus Saccharibacteria bacterium
CGCTGAGCTACAAATACGAGCGAGGAAGATAATGGAAGTTCACTTACATTAGCCTTCCGAGCGAAGTATTTGTATGGGCGTCTAGCCCATACACCGGAATGAGGAGGATAATGAAAGTTTATTTTCATTAGATCTCCGAATGAACGGTGAAAGATTTCTCTTACACCGGAATGTTTTGTCCTCATATATATGTATACAAGGACAGAAAGCATTGTACAGAAAAATGGCGAGTCTGCAAATAGCCGGCGAGAATATCGTGGTGTGTTGCGGTGTGAGTGAAACCACAAAAATGCCTTTGTGGAAAGGCATTTTTGTGGTTCAACATGGAACTGAGCTAGCTAGAACCAGTTATCGAGATACTCACGCTTAGACCACTCAAGTACCCGTTTTATGGGAAGAATGAGCGATTCAATGAAACTATCATCTTGTGAGGCTTTTGGTGTAGTCGTCTGAGTTCTGGTTACGGATGGCATAGGTACGACGATATATCTATCTTCTTCATCTGCGTTCTGTGGTGTTATCTCATCTGATGCATACACGATGTTTGGTGCAGGTACATACGCCGATGTGCTTTGTGCATTGCGTGCAAATGTCTTAAACCAATTCATCTCATTGAACTGTGCAACACTGAGAGGGAACATAGCCTCATTGTTGCACTGAATTTCATTTATCTTTTTCTGAGTGGTGTAGTACACGTGTCCTGAATCGCGGGTCAGTCCCCACGGGTTTAGGATGTCGTTTGCGTAGCGTGACTGGAATGCGCGTACGGCTATTTCAGTCGCGACATCAAAGTGACCGGATGTCAGGAGGTTGTATCCCATGTGGGTATTGAGGAATACTTGCAGACGGCGCACGTCCTCAGGATTGTTGTTCCCTCCGTACTGCATGTACGAGGTGAGGAACGGAGCACAGCGGGTCGTGGCGAGTCCGAGCACCTGTGGCACCACGTCACCCACTGAGACAGTGTCAGTCGCATCCGGTGAATCGTACGATTTTCCTGACTGGAGGGAATTGTGCCCGCTCAGGCCCACCACATCGGCAGAATTGGTATAGGTGCCAAAAGTTGCGTCATCGGCAAACTCCATGGTGTATGTCACCGATATGGTTTCACCGGCGCGTATGGTACCTAAGTCCCAGTATTGCTCGCTCGTCGTCGCACCGTTCTTGTTGCGGAGCACGTCCCGAAGCAGTGATTTATAGAGTGGGCCTCCATTGTTGGTCAGGGTGATGGTGTAGTCTACCGAACCCCCAGGCGCTACCACTTCAACATTTGAGGACTTCGTGAGGGTAATCTGTGGGGGTTTGCTCGCGCCACCACCCCCGCCATTTTTTCCAGAATAAATCGAGAGGAACTCCGTGTTGTCGCTCGTGTCGGCATCGGTCTCGTGAGCACGCACGGTGGCACTACTCACAATCTCACGCTTCGCGCGACTGAGTTCATTGTGCACATTCGTCTTAAAGCTGATTTCTTTCGTCTCGTGGGGTGCAATGGTACCGAGTGACCACACGCCGTGCGCACCATCGGTCTTAAACTGTACTTTGTCCGAATCGGATGCGTATACGAGCTCACTGCCATCGAAACGATGGTCGAGCGTCACGTCGGTTGCTGATGAGTCCCCGTTATTGGTGACGGTGTAGGTGTACGTCACCTCGGTACCGGGCATGATGGTTGCTTTTGGTGAGGATGCAGAGCCACCAATCCAAAGGTCGGGACGACCGAATGCGAGATTGCCACTCCAGTTCCCAAATATGTCAAAGACGAGGAGTGCCCAGTTCTGGCCGAGAATGTTCGTGTTGGCGACGTTCGTCACATTCGACGCAGCGTACGCATCACCGGTCTGTATGGTACCCGAGCCACCCACTTTGTTTGCACCGGTGAGCGCAAAGACAGATACATTGTTTCGAATCGTTGCAGTGTTCGTGGTCTCTACGGAGGTACCGCTCACGGTACCGGAGTCATGCGAGTCGGTGTTGTAGAGTACAATTCCGTGCTCAGTCTCTGCCCACGCAATGCCTTCGGGGAGTCCAAACACTTCACCATTCCAATCACCATGGACACGGAGCACGAGGAGGAAGTCACTACCACCGAAAAGATTGGTATTCACCGTATTTTGAATGGAACTGTCGCTGTATGCATCGCCTGTCACAATAGACCCACCGGTGGCACTGTTGCTACCGGTGTCGGCAGTTGCGCTGACCGTGTTCTCAATCGTTGCACTGTTCGTGTTCGCAATTGTATCGCTGAGTGAATTTCCGTTTGCACTGAAGAGTGCATTGAGCGCATCGGCGCCGGGGAGGACAATGTCCCCACCGTAATCGCCGAAGTTATTGAAGGAGATGAGGAGGTAGGTGGAGTCAGTGATGTTGGTGTTGGCCAAGTTGAATATGTTGGCTGCGGCATACGCGTCGCCCGTGTAGATGGTGCCGTCATCACCACTCACATTACCACCCGTGTCTGCGCGCACCACGATATCGTTCGTGATGTTTGCGGTGTTGTTGGTCGTGACTGTGTATGCATCAGCATCACATACGGACGGCGAGCAGGGAAGTGTCGAAACGGCGTTCGTCTCATCGAATACATCAAACGCGCTCCGCAAATCGAATGAATCTACACCGAGCATCTCATTGAAGAATCCTATGGCACCGTCGGAGTTGAAGATGTTCGTGTTTACCACGTTGACGATGTTCGCGTACGCAATCGCATCGCCCGTTACGATGACAGACTCGTCGCCGAGTGCGCTATTTGCTCCTGTTTCTGCAGTAGTCGTTCCCGCGTTTGTGACGGTACCGGAGTTTTCTGTTGTGACACTGTCACCGGGTATGTCTTCAGTATTATCGACATCATCCAGAGTGGTGTCTTCGGTTTGGGGGAGTGCATCGTCTGGGGTGTCAGTAGTTTCAGGATTTCCCATCTCGGTATCCGAACTCCCCGTCTCTGATGGAGTTATTTCTTCATCAGGGATGAATGTATCAGGATCTCCATCTTCTGATGAACCTTGCTCGCCGAGTGCAGTATCGTCGAAGTTGATGATATTTTCGGTTTGAGAGCCCGACTGCGCATCACCGGTTGCGATGAGTGCCGGTTCATCGGTCTGTGTCTCGTCTGCTCCGTACGCTACAAGAGCCCCGCCAAATGGTGTGACCATAAGTGCTACGATTACCAGAGAAATAAACAGGGAAAATACGGTGCTGTGTTTATGATTGTGCGCTGAGTAGAGATACATAATAGTGTAAGAGTGCATTAAGTTTCTCGAGGAGAATGAGCAGTTTTTGCTCTTCGGTGCCTGTATTGTCGGTTGTCGTGTACACCGTAGTTGATTCGTTCGCGGTTACGATGTGTGATTCGAGGGTACCCGAGCCCTCGACTGACCTGTCTTCAACGACGACCCCGTTCACCACTGTCTTCAGAGAAGCATGTGATGTACCATTGCCGTTACTCGATATCGACACCGAGTTTGATATGGATGCTGTCTCGGCAATCGTACATGTTGGAAATACGATCACGAAGATGAATACACCCGTAGCGATGATGCCCACTGTGTAATTAATAATCGTCTTATGTGTAAAAATGTCTTTTTTCATTTCCCTCAATAAGATCTCGAGTGACACTCGGGGTCTTATTTGAAGGGGGGATTTGCTCCCCACCCTTCAAGCCCATTTGTACTATCGAGTAATGCGCGTGACGATTCGGTTTACCACGTTTACTACGTCATATCCTGAAGTAGCATTCCCACTGTAAATCTCACCGCCTACACCTCCACTACCTCCCGTACCACCAGCTCCACCCTGGTTGTTGTCGTGTGACCAGAAAGAGAAGAATGGCATCATCATGCGAGAGTCACGAGCTCCGCGGTTCTCCGCATCGCCACCATTACCACCTTCTTCACCGTCGCCACCGTCTGCTTCGTTGTCACCGGTTTCGGCTTCAACTTCTACAGTGTTGTTGACAGTCGCGTTGTTGTTGACGCGAACACGAATGTCGTTGTCATCGCCATCGTCAGAACCACGTCTGTTCATGAACGAGAACATAGTTGGCTTATCTGCTTCACAACCACAGGGGTCAGAAATCATTGTCCTCACAATGTTGACCTCATTGAGGATTGATGAATATGCTGCGGCATGGCCAGATACAATGTATCCACCGAGCGCACCACTACCACCATTGCCCCCGTTACCTCCTGTGTTGTCGCCGGTTCCTTCGGCTTCACCACCATTGCCACCTTCTTCACCGTCGCCACCGCTTGCTTCGTTGTCACCGGTCTTGGCTTCAACCTCAACAGTGTTGTTGACGTTTGCGTTATTTGTAACCGACACCTTGATGTCATTGTCATCACCAGAATCGCGCATCTGCCAGAATGCTGATGCGGGCATGGTGATGGCATAAGCACCGAGAGCCATGAGTGCGAGCGTGAGTAATGCGAGTGTGTTCGTCTTTATTTGAGTGTTCATATAATTAAAATTAATTGATACCTGCTAATAAAGATGCTTTTTAGTGGAGCAATAAACACATGAGCTTGGGACCTACGGTCCGTAAAGCCCACATGGGGATGCACGAAAATCCTCACGCATCTGCATGTAGGTTTGTTCTCGGTATGCCGTATCGTACGAGCGACGTCAAAAAAACACCAATCCTAGATACAAATCAAGAAGAGGTGTGAGACTAATGACGTCGACGTTTGTGAGGGAAGGTACAACATAGGAAGAACCTCCTGTGTTTGGTTTCCCCAGCCAAACTGACTAAGAGTGCATATAGTATGTTCCTCCTATTTCATAAGTCAATAAAAAGTGCAACTATTTTTATACACGGATACAAAGTAAAAAGTATGTCAAAAGTTCTGTCAAATGTATGGCTCAAAATTTTATTTTTTTAAAACACCCACTGCTAGGCCGGCTATATCTGGGGAAACATCACCCTTAGAGAGTGATGGTGATAAACCGACCTAGCGGTGGGTACTTTGAAAAACAAAAAAGTAGGTCATGAGAGACCTACCAGTGCTCGGGACTTTATATACTAAATTACTAAAATTGCAAGTGGTGTACAATATGAGATGAGTATGCGATACGCGTATATGCTTTTGGGAATTGCGACGCTCATCGTTTTTGTGGGAGCGTTTGTCGTGTTTCAGAGAGCGGGTGCGCCGGCTCAATTAATCGTCATTCATAATGATACATCGTCTATGTCACTTACCCTTACATCATCTGCATTCAATGAAGGAGAGCGTATTCCATCGAGGTTTACCTGTGATGGAGAAAGTGTGAGCCCGGAGCTTCGCATACGCGACGTGCCCGAGGGAGCGGAGTCACTCGTTCTCCTCATGGACGACCCCGACATTCCCGAGTCGGTAAAGAGAGCGCGGGGAATTGAGAAGTTTGATCACTGGGTGGTGTACAACATTCCCTCAGACACGGCGGTCATTCTCGAGGGAGGGGTGCCTGGGACCGAGGGCGTTTCATCACTCGGGGAGGTGGGGTACGTGGGCCCGTGCCCGCCAGATAGGGAGCACCGGTACCGTTTCAGACTGTACGCGCTCAGCGGAGTGTTAGACTTTGCGAAAGTGCCAACGCTCGACGAGGTGGAGTCCGCTCTCACGAGCATGGTACTCGCGAGCACGACACTCACGGGCCTATACGAGCGAGTAGAACGATGAGCATTATTTTACATTTAAACATTCACCTATATATGATTACACTCTACACAAAAACAGGATGCCCCTACTGCGCAAAGGTAATCGGAGCGCTCCGTGCGCGCGAAGTACCCTTTGAAGAGAAGAACATAGCGGACGAGGTGATTGGAGAAGCACTCATCCGTGAAGGAGGGAAGCGACAGGTCCCCTACATGATTGACGGTGAGGTGAGAATGTATGAATCGGGAGACATTGTCGCGTACATTGAAAAGACGTACGGTGAGGAAATCCAAGATGAAGAGGTATCGAACCCCACCATCCACATATCAAAAGGAACGGGGAATACCTGTATTCCGAAGGAGTTATTGTAAAATATATTTGTATGTACATACGCGTACACGCGCTCCCCGGAGCGAAAAAGGAAGTGGTTAAGAAGGACGCGGAGGGTGTGTACACCATCTCGGTGAAGGAACCAGCACAGCAAAATTTTGCCAATAAGAGAATTCGTGAAATTTTGGCCGACGAATGTGGCGTCCCGCTTGCACAGATTACCCTACTGACAGGACACCAAAGTAGGAGTAAAATGTATAGTGTAGATACGAAGTAGGTATTAGTTTAATCCAATACAATATGACGTTCCCTCATATCAATGTAAAAACTACTAACTTCACCATGACTCCGAAGTTGGAGAATCTCCTCGACCAGAAGTTTGCGCCGATTGGAAAATTGCTCGATGAACGAGGTGAGATGTTCTGCGAGATTGAGCTTGAGAAAATCACGGATCATCAATCAGGAAAAATTCATCGCGCGGAGGTAAACCTCACGGTGAATGGAAAGCTTCTCCGTACTGAAGCAACCGAGGAAGAAATGGAACAAGCAATCGACAGTGCGCGTAATGAATTAAAAAAAGAACTTTTGCGTGTAAGTGGCAAACACCACAGTCTCGTGCGTCGAGGAGGGCAGGCACTGAAGGACATGATGCGGTTTGGGAAATAGGCTAGTGCACATTCAAGAAAAAGCTCAGAGATGGGCTTTTTCTTATGCATCACATTTATATGCTTGACATATTGGATTAACATGTTAAAATTAAAACAGTTTTACATGACCATAACTGTTCTTCAAGAAAGGAGATCCGATGCGTTTGACATTTGATGTAACCCCCCACAAGGCCCTAAACTCACTGGGTTGGTTGACCGTAGGTGTTTTCTGGCTCTTGCTCCTCATGACCGGAGTATTGTTGGCGAGCTCACAAGACGCTGGCTTGATTATTTACTATTTAGTCATCGCTGTGGGCATGACGTCTTACGTGCTCGTCGTACCCATTGGCATCATTGCCTATGGTATCTGGAACGGGCGGGGTCAGTCGTTCTGGAAGGTGCTAGCCAAATGGAGCACAATCGCCATGGTTGTGTACATTTTCTGCGTCGTCCTTCTCTCGAAGGGAATCTTG
>CAYRMF010000047.1:0-6782 GCA_964425475.1 uncultured Candidatus Saccharibacteria bacterium
AGCTCATCAAGACTCGTGGTACCAGCGAGTGCCTTGAAAATACCATCTTGTTGCATGCTGGGAATATTTTGGGGCTTTGCCGCCTCAAGGATATTGATTTCTCGAGGATCCATAATAACCGCATTCTCAACTGCTTCGTCAACAATAATTGCCTCAAAGACACCGATACGCCCCTTGTACCCATTCATACCGCACGCGGGACACCCCTTGGGGCCAAAAACAGTCTGAATGGCAACCGGCTTTTCGAGGGTCTTCTGAATAACAGTGAGTTCCGCTGTGGTGAGGTCACGCTCCACTTTGCATGTTTCACAGAGGACGCGCACGAGACGCTGGCCCAACACGATATTGAGCGCACTTCCAATCATGCGCGCGTCGACCCCAATATCAATGAGGCGGGGGAAGGCACCTACGGCACTGTTGGTGTGGAGTGTGGAGAATACAAGGTGACCGGTGAGTGAGGCATGGATTGCTGTTTCTGCCACCTCACGGTCACGAATCTCTCCCACGAGTATCACATCAGGGTCCTGACGAAGAATGGAGCGGAGTGAGAAGGCAAACGTCTGCGTCGCGGTCACCGGTACCTGTGAAATACCAGGAATTTTATACTCAACAGGATCCTCAATGGTAATAATTTTCACATCCGGCTTATGTACCGCTTTGAGGAACGAGTAGAGCGCAGTTGTTTTGCCAGAACCAGTAGGACCGGTAGTAATGATGGCTCCGTTTGGACGTTTGAGTTCAATACCGATAACCTCTGCGAGACGTGGGTTCATACCCAAGCTCTCAATGTGGAAGTGTGCAGAGCTTGGGTCGAGAAGGCGCATCACGATGGATTCTCCGAACGCACTTGGAATAACAGACGTACGCACCTCCACCTCGCGCGAGCCAATGTCGAAGGTGAATCGACCGTCCTGCGATGCATTCCGCGTATTTAGTTTGAGTCCTGCGAGAAGCTTGAGACGAGAAACCACCTGTTGCGTTGCACCTCTGTCGATGGCGCCCACATCCATGAGCACGCCATCGAGACGATTACGCACGCGGGTAGAAATGGCCTCCGGCTCTATGTGGATGTCCGAAGCATTGAGTGCAAGGGCCCCACCGAAGAGAATTTCAAGAATTTTGGTTGTTCGCTCAAGGTGATTTTCCGATTGTAATTTTACGAGTGCATTTTCTATATCGAAGTGTGAATGAATGGTGCCCATGAGCTCCACAATCATCTCTTCGTTCACCTCGAGCACTCCGCGCACATCGGCGGCAGCGGTCTCCACGTCTTGGTAGTGTACCCACGCAACTTCGAGACTGTGCTTTGTGGCAAGAAAGAGGTTTGTGGTGTAGCCCTCCTGGCGTATGAGCTCGAGCACCTCGAGTGTTTCTGGTCTCTTTGGGTTTTTTACTGCCACTGAAAGTGTGGGATTTTCATGTTCAGAAATTACCACCTCAAACACCACCAATTCTCCTCGTTTTGCATTTTTTTCTGATACAAGTTTCAGAGCCGTAGAGTTAATCTTTGTTTCCTCAAGATTGATATAGGGAATACCGTACGTGGGAGCGAGTGTTGCAGTCAGTCGCTCGTCTTCACGGATGTGGAGAAGGTTGACGGTTGCAGTGATATCTGTGTCATTAAAGTGCACCATATACGAAATAATACCACGGGCGGTGTGTGAAACGACCCTAAAACAAAACACTTTTTGTGGATAGTTGACAAAATTATCTATCTATGCTATACTTTCAATAATTCAACTTGTTCCTAGGAAGGAAACGGAAATGAAAGTGGCAAAATTGGTACTGATGATTGCCCTCGCTGTTTCGATGGCGGGATGCGTGAATATCAGCGGAGTTAAGGAAACCGATGCCGATGGGAAAACGACGTCGAGAGAGTCGTACTCTTTCGGCACTGTTCCTCCGGCCGGAGTTGGGGTCGGGGTCGGTATTGGTATCGTTCCCAGGAATCAGTATGGGCACGGCCCACATGTAGGTCCGTACGAATATCGTCCGTACGGGTCCGCCCGTCCTATTCCACGGAGTGGAGGAGCACTGATGTGCTGGGACAGTCAAGGAAATCGGATTCGGTGTTTTCCACCTCGGAACTATCGATACTGAGTCGGTGAAAGCAACAGAAGAGCGGCGCTTGGTTACGACCAAGCGCCGTATTTTTAATAAAAGTAGGAAAGATTACACAAAGTATTATTTATTTGCAGATATTGTATAATAGAGGCCCATTCACTAGAAAGGAGATGGAGATGAAACGTTTGTTCTTGTTGGTAGTATTGGGGGTTGGTCTCGCTGGTTGTACTGCAGTCAGCAGGCACGTTGACCCGCAGACAGGTGAGGTGACTACGCAAACCACCACAGTGGTTCCGGTTCCAGTCATTGTGCCACGGCGCGTCGAACCCCAACCGTACTATGCCCCCCGGCCGTACTACGCACCCATCCCGCACTATGTCCCACCACAGAGGAGGTACTATTACGGTGACAGGTGGCATTACCGCCCCAATCCCTACTACCGCCACCATTAGGGTGAAAGCAACAGAAGAACGGCGCTTGGTTACGACCAGGCGCCGGTTTTTTATTTCCCACCAGCACTTTGTATTCATGATAGAATGCTCTCTATGCAGGAGAAAGTCATCAATACCCTTGAGGAACTTCATGCGTTTGCGGGAGAGGTTTTGGCGTCGTGTGTGAAAAAAAATTCCGCGCAGGTACTCGCACTGTCGGGCGACCTCGGTGCGGGGAAGACCGCGTTCACAAAAGAGCTTGCGTCCCTCCTCGGTATTCCCCACGACATCACGAGCCCGACGTTTGTCATCATGAAGTCGTACCCGATTCCCACACATCCTTTTTTCAAAACCCTTGTGCACATAGACGCGTACCGGATTGAGGACATCGATGAAATGCGCGTCCTCGGGCTCGCAGAGATTCTGAGCGAATCCACCAACCTCGTGTGCATCGAGTGGCCCGAGAAAATCCAAGCACTCATTCCCGAGGACGCGTTCACTATTACCATTAGCCTCACCGGCACCACACGCACCATTACCTATGGCAACTAAAAAGAGCGCAACAGAAAATCAAAAGACACTCGTACTCCTCGACGCGCACGCTATCTTGCACCGCGCGTACCACGCGCTCCCCGACTTCACCTCGCCGAAGGGGGAGCCTACCGGTGCGCTCTATGGCGTCGTCGCGATGCTCCTCAAGATTGTCGAGGAATTGAAGCCTGACTACATCGTCGCGTGCTACGACCTTCCCGAGCCAACGTACCGTCACGAGGTGTACAAAGAGTACAAAGCGGGACGTGCAAAGACCGAGGATGCACTTGTCGAACAAATCACCCGCTCTCGCGATATCTTTACCGCATTCGGCATCCCCATGTATGAACTCGCAGGTTTTGAGGCGGACGATATGCTCGGCACAATTGTGGAGCAGACAAAAGGTAATCCACACCTGCGTGTCATCATCGCTTCAGGGGACATGGACACCTTGCAACTCGTTCTGAAAAAGAAGGTGCTTGTGTATACCTTGAAGAAGGGAATCAATGACACCGTTTTGTATGACGAAGATGGAGTGAGGGGGCGTTTTCAATTTGGTCCCGCACAGGTGGCAGACTACAAAGGTCTTCGTGGTGACCCGTCAGACAACATCCCTGGTATCAAGGGGATTGGCGAGAAGACCGCAACGGAACTTTTAATACATTTCAAAACTGTGGAGGGAATATACAAAGCATTGAAAAAAGACGAGGCACTGCTCAAAAATGTGGGGGTAAAAGAGCGCATGATTACACTCCTCCGAGAGAATGAAGAGGAAGCACTTTTTTCAAAAATGCTCGCCACTATTCGCCGTGATGCACCGGTGACCTTTACGCTTCCCGAGCACACGTGGCGTGAGGGGCTTGAGGCGGAGCGGGTACTCGGGCTCTTTGCCGAACTCGGGTTTCGTACCCTCACCACACGGGTACAGACACTTTTCAATATGCCTATTACCACAGAAGCATCTGCGCCCGAGGACATCCCCGCAGTACGGACGGGAGAAGTAGCGCTCGCGCTTTGGCTCCTCTCCTCTGACACCACCAATCCCACCTACGAGGACATTATGCAGTACGGACGAGTACATGAACTCACCACCTTTGCAGACATCGAGGCACACATTTTTGCCGAACTGAAGACACAAAATCTTGAGAAGGTATACCGTGAGATTGAGCTCCCCCTCATGCCGGTCTTGCGCGATATGGAGCGCACCGGTATTCGCATTGATACGGCACACCTTGCCACTCTGGGGAAACACATTCATGCGGAAATTGGGCGCCTCGAAAAAAAGATGTACGCGCACGTCGGCATGGAGTTCAACATCAACTCCCCCAAGCAACTCGGCGAGATTCTCTATGACCACCTCGGCCTCAAGCCAAAGAACCAAAAGCACACCGCCACCGGCCAGCGCTCCACCCGTGAGTCTGAGCTCGAAAAGATGCAGGGGATGCACCCTATCATCGAGGAGATTTTGCGCTACCGTGAAATACAAAAACTCGTCTCAACGTACATCGACACCATCCCCACAATGGTGGGAGAGGACGGTCGTCTGCACACGACGTTTCTCCAAGCGGGGACGACCACGGGACGCATGTCTTCACAGAATCCGAATATTCAAAACATTCCCGTACGCACAGAAGAGGGACGACAGATACGGAGAGCATTTGTCGCTGATCCGGGCTATACGCTCGTTGCGATAGATTACTCGCAAGTGGAACTGCGCATTGCATCGTTCCTCTCGGGAGACGCAAAGCTCATTGAGATTTTCAAAAACGGAGAGGACGTGCACCGGGGTGTGGCAGCACGCGTCTTTAATGTGGAGCCGAGTGAGGTAACTCCCGACATGCGCCGTCAGGCAAAGGTCATCAACTTCGGTATTCTCTATGGTATGGGAGTGAATGCGCTCCGTGAAAACCTCGGAGAAGGTACAACCCGTGCAGAAGCACAAGAATTTTTCAATGCGTACTTCAATACCTTCACGCGCCTCGCCGAATACCTCGAGGAGACAAAAATGTTTGCGCGGGCCCACGGGTATACGGAAACTTATTTTGGACGGCGCCGTTATTTCCCCGGTATCACCTCAAGTGCGCCGTTTATACGCGCACAGGCTGAGCGTATGGCGATAAATGCCCCCGTGCAGGGTACGTCAGCAGACATCATTCGCATTGCGATGGTGCGCATACATGAGTACCTCACGAAAGAGAAGATGACCGACTCCGTTCGCATGCTGCTTCAGGTGCACGATGAACTCGTATTTGAAATTGAGGATGCTCTGGTAGAAAAAGTAGTGCCGAAACTCAAAGCGGTAATGGAAGGTGTCCTTTCACTTGCCGAAACCCATGACGTACCTATTCAGGCAGAAGCAAAAGCGGGAAAGAATTGGGATGAAATGACAAAATTATAAAGTATGCTCTACGTCTTTTTTGGTACCGATACCGATGCGGTGCGCACACGCGCATTTGAGACCCTTGCCACCTTTGGTGAGAGTGCGAGCGCTCGCGCATCGCGTATAACTGCAGATACCTACACACCGGGGATGATCGCCGAGCTTGCGGGGAGCACGTCTCTTTTTGGTGAACCACAGATAGTGATACTCGATACACTCTCGGAAGATGAGATTGTTTATGAGGAGGTGCTCCACACACTCTCTCACATGGGTGAATCAGCGAATACTTTTGTACTCATCGAAAAAGGACTTTCTGTAGCGGTACAAAAAGAGTGTAGAGCACACGCGCAGGTCTGTGAGGAATTGAAAAAAGGAGAAGAAAAGCTCGATGTGTTTGCACTCTGTGACGCGCTCATTGCGCGCGATAAAAAACGCCTCTGGCTTCTTTTTATTGCTTTGAAAAATGAAGGTGTGCCACTCGAAGAAATAATGGGGATTCTCCAGTGGCAACTCAAAATACTTCGATTAGCAGAACGAACCAGTAGCCCCGAAGAGGCAGGACAAAAGTCGTATCCGTACAACAAAGCAAAGCGCGCGCTTATAAAATTCAAAAAGGGTGAAGTGGACGCGCTCGCCCGCTCGCTCCTCGTCATTTACCATGAGGGTCATATGGGGAAGCGCGATACTGCTCTTGCACTTGAGGAGTGGATACTCCGCGTGTAGGTGAAAGTTACATGATACGTTTCCGTTCTTTGGGAGTGGTTGGTAAGTTATTTTCATCGATATAACCATTACTCTCCGGTTTTTCTTCAATGTGTACCGTGGCTGGGGCATTGTGAAATGGTGATTGCTCCATTGCGGTTCCAATTTCTTTGATGTACGTGTTTAATCCAATGAGTGATTCGTTGATGCGGTCGTTCTCAAGAAGAAGGAAAGTTTGTTTTGGATTGGAATTGCCAACCTTTTTGAGCTCATCCATAATTTTTACTTGTCGTTCCAAAAGTGCAATTTTTTCTTTTCTGAGTCCAGCCGAAAATTCAATTGCGAGAATATATATTTCTCTACCCTCTGTTTTGAGCACGTGCACCAATCGTTCCATAATTATGGGACGTGTAGACTCAAATTTTTGAACAACCCCTGAAGACTTTGTAGGGTAGTCCAATGAAGGATTAGTCGGGAGTCCTTCCTGATTGTCTTCTATTTTACTCGCTACCAACACCCCACCAATGGTAGCCGCACCGGCTCCAGCCATTACTTTGGTTAAAAGGTCTCTTCGACTTGGATCTGTAGGTCGGTCATCCACAGCTTCGTCTGCAGGTTTTTTCTTAAATGATTCAAACATATGTAAAATTTTAGCACATACCGTATTTTCTGTT
>CAYRMF010000048.1:0-6207 GCA_964425475.1 uncultured Candidatus Saccharibacteria bacterium
ATTCCACGTATCACCACTATCTATACTGGCGACGTCCGTAAGGGTGATTTCATTGCTCCTCATATCGGCATGTACGGACAATCACCAACGTTCGTGGACGATTCTGCTCTAGAGCTAGAAATCCTTTCTGCCCGCTGCGAAGGGGCCCGAATATTCGAAATGCGTCGCGACAACGCACCAGCCGATGGGCGGTGGGAAGTACTGCTAAACCTTTCCTCTCTGATATGAAAAAACTCTTGTTTGTAACCCAAGTGATGGACCAGCACGATAGCGTGCTTGGTGCCTATCACGAGTGGGTGACAGAGCTCGCTTCGTACATGGATTCGATTACGGTCATTTGTTTGTACGAGGGCACACATTCCTTGCCGGAGAATGTTTCTGTATTTTCTCTCGGCAAGGAGCAAGGACGGGTGCCTGCATACCGATATGCTGCCCGCTTCCTGCTATTGGCATGGAGGCTCAAGAATCGTTACGACAGTGTATTTGTGCACATGAATCAGGAGTACATCCTTATTGCAGGACCGTTGTGGAAACTCCTCGGCAAACGCATCTATATGTGGCGCAATCACTACGCAGGCTCGTGGCTCACTGATATTGCAGCGTCCTTTTGCATCAAAGTATTCTGTACGTCGCGCCACTCCTACACAGCAAAATATAGAAACACACAGTTCATGCCGGTGGGGGTAGAAATCACAGAGGAGAAACCCGACGTTGTGCGGGCGCCACGCTCGATACTTTTTTTGGCTCGCATCGCTCCGTCGAAACGTCTCGATCTATTCATAGAGGCACTTGGCTTACTGCAAAGACAGGGAGTTGCTTTCACTGCTTCTGTGTATGGGTCTCCACTACCAGAGCATCAGTCATACCACGATGGACTTATTCAACAGACGAAAGAAATGGGATTGGAAGGACGTATAGTCTTCCATCCGGGAATCTCGCACAAGGAAACACCGGCAGTTTTTGCCGCACATGAGATTTTTGTAAACTGCTCGCCGAGTGGCATGTTCGACAAGACCCTTTTTGAGGCTGCAGCAGCAGACTGTCTCGTACTCGCTACAAGCGATGATTTCGCTCGCGAAACCGACGAGAGGTTGCGCTTTACGACCGTTGGAGAGTTGGCAGATCGACTTACGTGCCTATTACATGAGGGTCCTGAAACCTTACTAGAGCTTCGGCAGGTTCTAAAAAAGGCGACTGAAGCGCATTCGCGCACCGCGCTTATGGCGGCCCTTTCGAACGCGTTATCGGGATAATGCTACCTCGTTTTACTCACACACCCTTTATGCTAGGCTCTCACTATGGACTCACCTAAGATTGTTATAACTGGTGGGCTCGGCTTCATTTTTTCGTATGTTACTGAGCATTTTGTTCAGAAGGGTTGGCGAGTAGTAGTAATCGACAACCTCTCAGCCGGCTCGCACCCCGAGATTATTGACGGGTCTTTTGTGCATCATCACATGCACACAAGTAACCCAGACATCGTGGATCTAATTGTGCGTGAGCAGCCAGACTACCTTATTCATGCGGCTGCAATTACCGACGTCGATTACTCAATTCAGGAGCCGCGTAGAACCATAGAAAAGAACACGCTCGGGATGCTTCATGCGTTTGAAGCCGCGCGCCAGCTCCCAAGGCTCAAGAAGTTTATGTATGTTGGGACTGACGAGATTTATGGTGAGTGTGAGCGGCCGATGCGCGAAGACGATATCGTTCTTCCTCGCAGCCCCTACTCAGCCTCTAAGGCCATGGGCTCCCTCGTGCGTGTCGCATACGAGAACACGTACCCTGTCCTTACTGAGAAGACCGTGGAAACACGCATGTGTAATATCTTTGGAACTCGCCAGGACACACGCAAAATCATGCCGCAAATTAAGAAGAGTCTCGAGCAGGGATATTCAATTCCGTTGCACCAAGGCGGTGTTGGGTATCGAGAGTTTTTGTACGTCAAGAATATCCCACCAGCAATTGAGCTGCTTCTTGAGAGAGGAGTTGGTGTCTACAACCTTTCACTCGGTGACGGTATTACGGTAAGTGAACTCATTGCCAAGGCCGAAGAGATTACCGGGAAAAAAGTGGTAACGCACCCTGCCGATCGACCAGGAATGGATAGAAAGTATCAAGTAGACTCTACTCGCGCACTTGAACTGGGATGGAAGCCACTCTATACCTTCGAAGAAGGGTTTAGGGAGTATCTGCAAGAGCCGCCGGTAGTTGAACACAAGCGAACGATAGTCATTGGTACAAATGATTTGCTCATGGGTGGTGCTCAACGTCTCGTTATAGATCAGCTTCGAGCTATAGATCGAACTGTTTTTGATATACATCTGATTGTGCTCATGGATTTTAAGGGGAAGGCAACGTTCGCCGACTTAGTCCCAGATGATGTTACGGTGCACCATGTAGGTTTTTCAGGATTTAAAGATATTCCAAAATGGATCGCGTTGTATCGTTTGCTGAAACGTCTGCGCCCAGATGTTGTGAAGACTGCACTTTTCTTTAGCAATGCAGCGTTTCTCGCACTCAAACCGTTTTGTAAGTACATCGTTATTGCCGCCGAACACAACACGGTAAATGTGAAGCCAGCATGGCAGCGGTTGGTAGATAGAGTATTGCTTCCACACGCGTTCACGATAGTTGCAGATTCAACAGCTGTCGTAGACTTTGTGGCGGAAACTGAAGGTATCTCAAAGAAACACTTTACGGTGATTTACAACGGTGTTGATACAGATGCGGTCGCGGAGGCCAAGAAAAAATACCATCCAATGCGGGATACCTTGCGCGCGGAGTACGAAATTCCGCATGACGCAACGGTGATTCTAAATGTGGGGTGGCTTATCTATCAAAAGAACCCGCAACTGATGATTGAATCATTTGCGCGTCTGTATCATACGCACCCTACGCTGTATTTGGTTCTGGTGGGTGGAGGTAAATACGAACAGGAGCTTCGTCGAATGGCGGAGGAACTCAAGGTTGCGGACCGTGTCCGAATCTTAGGAGAGCAAAAGAACGTTCATCGATTCTATGCTTTTGCAGATCTATTCCTCCTCACTTCGCGACACGAAGGATTCTGCATTGCTGCGATGGAGGGTCTGGCGTTTGGTCTTCCGCTCATTTCGACTCGAGTGGCCGGGGTGTCAGAGTACCTTCAAGATGGAAAAAGTGGGTATTTTGTGGACGGAACCGTGGATGACGTAGTTCAGAAAATTGAGCGCGTACTGAACCTTACCGTAGAAGAGATGGAGGCATTTAAGGTGTGTGGATGGAGTACTGCGCTTTCCTACAGTACCCGACGATACGCTGCTGAATTCACTGGGCTTTTGAAGCGCGTTGTTGGTGGACTCGGGTATGTGGATCGGTAAAAGAATTGTGTGGGGTGTGCTGCATGCTCTCGCGTGCGCAGTGCCACAGGCTCCACGTATGACGGTGCTCCTCTATCACTCTATTTCTCGAGAAAAGGATTTCTTTGCCGTCACACCGGAGGTGTTTCGAGAGCACGTGCAGTACCTTAAGCGTGCGGGTATAGAGCTCGTACCTCTTTCTCGGGCGTTTGAGCACGCTCAAGGTTCTGCAGTAACTACGGACAGCGTTGCCATAACGTTTGATGATGGCTATAAGGATTTTTTGCTGGAGGTTGCTCCCATCCTTGCGCAAGAAAGTGTTCCTGCAACCGTCTTTGTGCTTGGGGAAGACCCGTTGCGAAGTGAACTCGCGAACAGCCTCCCACTTCTGTCTGTGGAAGATATTACCGAGCTTGCGAAGCATTCACTGGTTTCCATTGGGAGCCACGCCCTTTCTCACCGGAAACTGACAAAGCTACCAGAAGAAGAGCTCAAGGTGGAGGTAGAGCATTCACGGGAGCGCATACAGCGTGCGGTAGGAGTGGCACCAGCATTTCTGGCATACCCAAAGGGTGCCCATAACGAACGAGTAATGAGAGCCGTTTCAGAGGCAGGGTATCGGGGTGCAGTGAGCGTTATTGAGCGTGGAGTACACGTAGGAGACGATAGGCTCGCGTTGCCGCGCGTACAAGTGGACAGCTCGACCACTGCTTCCATGCTTAGGGCAAAGGTTTCAGTGGCAGCCGACTGGTACTATGCGTTTTGGTGTCTTGGTAAGCGCATTCGTGGCTAGTACGGTATCATGCAATCAATGCTTTTTACGATTGGTAGACAGATTGCCGCAGGAAAAACGCCATTGCGTGCGCTCATGAACATTGCGCTATCAGAGCACACCCTCACTCCTGGCGTAGTCGTAGACCTGGGAGGGGGTAATAATCCTAGCTATCTTGGGTACTTGAAAGGGGTTTCCGAAGTTACTTTCAAGAATATCGATATCCAATATGGGGAAGGGGAGGCACGCGCGATAGATTTTGAGACTGATACGCTGCCGTACGAGGATAACAGCATCGATCAAATACTAATGCTTAATGTGCTCGAGCACATTTATAATCATGTGTTCTTTGCGCAACAGGCATGCCGGATTTTAAAACCAGGGAGAACTGTAATCGGATTTGTTCCATTTCTCATTAATTACCACGCAGACCCGCACGACTACTTCCGTTACACGCACGAGGCGCTGGAGCGAATTTTTCAAACCGCAGGATTCTCACAGGTAGACATACGCCCGCTTGGAGGGGGACCATTCATGCTGAACTTCAATACGTTAGCTTCATTTGTTCCGCGTCATCCACTGCTTCTCGTGTGGCCGTTCTACTACGCGCTGGATAAGCTAGTGCTTGCGATCAGACCTGCGCTCAGGAAACGCTTCCCGCTCGGGTATCTCTTTATTCTTACAAAGTAGGTATGGAAAAGATTCCGTGTTCGGTAGCGATGCTTACTTATAACTCCGAAGCGACACTTCGTCGTACGCTCGAGAGTGTAAAGGATTTCGACGATATTATCCTTTGTGACGGAGATTCTACGGACGCTACACACGCGATTGCTGCTGAGTATGGTGCTCGTGTGATTCGGCAAGACATGCGCTATCGGTACGAGAACGGGAAGCTTGCAGATGGTGGTGGGGCAAGGAATCAGATGATGGAGGCAGCCAAACACGACTGGTATCTCTGGTTGGATTCTGATGAAAGTATCTCTAAGGAGTTGCGAGATGAAGTCGAAATGGTCGTGCGCCAAGAAATCCTCCCTACAAGCCCACTGGCATATAAAGTTCCAATCCGTATTTGTATTGATGGGCGACCGATTCTGCACTCATCTAATTACCCAGGGTATCAGTTTCGTTTCTTTAATCGAAAAAGTGGCGGACGGCTGACTCGTCGTGCGCACAATCGTATTGAATTTGATCCAGCCACTGTCATAGGAACGGTGCGCAGTCCTTGGTACGTATTTGTTGAGAGTAAAGATATTAAGGTGCTTGGAGGGGACTGGAAGCATTATCGTCGAGTGGAGATCGAGGAGGCAGCAAAAAGGACCTTGTCGGATTTTATGAGATATATCGTATGGTTTCATGTGCGAGCGTCTGCAGGTATGGCTCTCAAGGCATTATACAATTATCTCCGGTACGGATTTAAGGACTCTATGCCAGTACGGGCCGAGTTGGCACGTATTCTGAGCCCACTTGTCCTTGTGGTAAATGCAACGCTCTATAAAGCGGGGATGCTTGGACGTCCGCTCGACTCCTAATTTTTCATTGCAACTTAGGTGCCTCGCTGTTAGTTTAATGATATATGGCCACAGAAAGCACGCTCAGTAAATACGCTAAGGATATTGAAGGAAAGGTAATTTTGGTTACGGGAGGGACGGGGTCCTTTGGTGCTGCGGTTACTGAGGCGCTCCTCTCGCTCTCACCTAAGCGAGTCGTGGTGTTTAGTCGCGATGAACTGAAGCAGTATGAGCTCGGTAATCGTTTCAACGATCCGCGTCTTTCTTTTTTCATAGGTGACATTCGCGATCGTGAAGCGGTCAATCATGCTATGGAGGGGGTAGACTACGTATTCCATGCTGCGGCACTAAAGCAAGTAGTCACTGGGGAGTTTTTTCCAATGGAATTAGTAAAAACAAATGTGCTTGGTGGGCACAACGTGATTCACTCTGCCATTGATCATGGAGTGAAGCGCGTCGTAGTGCTTTCCACCGACAAGGCGAGCAATCCCGTGTGCGTTATGGGTATGACCAAGGCGTTGCTTGAGCGTGAGATGATAGCAACCGCACATCGTGGCGGCACAAAGACGGTGGTCTGTGCTACTCGCTA
>CAYRMF010000049.1:0-6110 GCA_964425475.1 uncultured Candidatus Saccharibacteria bacterium
CACCTCACTCGTTCGTAAACTCACATCGTTCCGGTGTTCGATTCCGGACGGAAGCAAAATCGTTTGCTTCCTCTCCCCAACATATGAAAAAACAGCCAGATGGCTGTTTTTTCATATGTTGGGGAGCCGGGAATCGAACATTACATGTTCAGTACCCGATGCGGATATTTTTCTTCGTTCCACTCGAAAAATCTCTCGCATCAGCTTCGATTCCCTAGCGACAAATACTAAAATACCAGCCAAAAGACTGGTATTTTAGTATTTGTCGGGGAGCCGGGAATCGAACCCGGACCGCTCCTTTCTCCGAAAGCTACAACAATCTCCCAGATTGTTGGTTCAATTTGATGTCTTTGTCCTAGTCTGGGTCGGGGAGCCGGGAATCGAACCCGGACCGCTCGGTCCCAAACCGAGTACACTACCATTATGCTACACCCCGACCCAAACAAGGACGAGATCTAAGACCAAGACACCAAATTGAACCCCAAACCGAGTACACTACTCATTATGCCAAACTCCGATTTGAAAAACGCATACAAAATCACACGATTTTGTGCTCACGATAATACCATTACTTTATAAAAAATGCGAGATGATGCACAGTACAAATGATTGCGTGTATTTGCGGTATCTGGTATACAGTAACTCATGATTCGTCACTATTATCGTCTTGATGCAGAAACCCCGCTTGAAACACTCGAGGCGCCTCGTGATGGCGTGTGGACACATGTGGTGAGTCCAACGAAAGACGAGTTATTGCACCTGATAACTCGACTGGGAATTGATGATGTGATTGTTGAGGATATTGGAGATATTTTTGAGGTACCTCGTTTTGAACAAGAGGGCTCATTTTCGTACTTCTTTACGCGTTATCCCTATGATGTGAAGGATATTGATATTGATACGGCGCCAATCCTATTTGTTTTGGGGGATACCTTTTTGCTTACGATTGCTAGTCAGGAGGTTCCTTTCCTTGAGTCTTTCATGGCAGGGAAGAAGCAATTTTCAACAGTTCAAAAAACAACACTTTTCCTTGAATTTATGGCAGAACTTGTCATCACCTATGAAAAGAAGCTTACGCGAACACGAAAAGTGGTGTATCGAGACATGGGCCGTATTCGGGATATCCGTACAAATGACATACAGCGCCTCGTATTTCTCGAGCAAGAGCTCAATGAAACCATGTCCGCACTCATACCCACGAAGGAATGGCTCCAGCAACTTACGAAAAGCAGTTACGTTCACCTTTTTACTGAGGATCAAGAACTACTTGAGTATCTCCTTATCGACACCACACAGCTTATCGACTCAGCTAAGTCAATTTTGAAGACAATCCAAAACATTCGAGGTGCGAGTGAGTCGATTTTGACACAAAACCTTAATACGACTATTCGTCGTCTTACCGCATTCACCATTGTACTCACCATCCCGACGCTCATTTTCTCACTTTTTGGTATGAATATCCGACTTCCGTTTCAGGAAAATGATTTTGGAATTCTGTACGTAATTCTCATTGTGTTGACTCTTGTGTCTGGGACGGTCTATTTCTTTAAACATAATCGTTGGATCTAAGCCATTTTGTGATATTTTGAGTTAATTCTATGAAAGAAGTGGGTTTTTTGACCGTCTTCGCTTATAATGGTTTCCACATGGCGCCAAAACACCCGGCAAAAAGGAAAACAGAAGGAGAATCCATTGTGCTAAACCACGAGGAACGTTTTTTGAAAGCATTTGATGAATACGCAGATGCACTATTTCGACACGCAGTGTATCGACTCTCAGATAGAGAGCGAGCTATCGAAATCGTGCATGATACGTTCACGAAAGCATGGGGCTATATTCGAGGTGGACACGAAATAGACTCATACAAGCCGTTTTTGTACAAGGTTATGAACAATCTCATCATTGATGAGTATCGTAAACGAAAAGAACTTTCGCTCGATGCAATCCTTTCTGAGGAGGGGGTTGATGAAGGTTCGTTTCCAGAATTGCATGAGGGAAGCATTGAGGAAGTCACATTTGCACTCGATGCAAAAAAGGCGAGTCTGCTTTTACAGGAGCTTCCTCTCGTATACCGTGAGGTACTCACTCTTCGTTTTGTTGATGGCCTTGGTCCGAAAGAAATTAGTGCACTCATCGAAGAGTCTGAAAATGTTGTCTCTGTGCGTATCCATCGTGGATTGAAAACACTCAAAGATATGATTACGGATCAAGAAGCAGAAGCCCACAAAAAGCGCACCACAAAAACATGAAATCATTTGATACAGAAATACAAAAATATACCAATAAGACACGGATGACCGTGTCGGAACGCAACGAACTTCGTGAGCGTATTTTTGCGTATATGGAATACCACCCACTCCCGAAGCAATCTATTGATACGGAAGCGCTTGTACAGGGGGTTCTTTCAGACTCATTTATAACGGTCCATTTCAATTCATTGTATGTTCGTATAGCGGGAGGTGTATTCGCACTTCTTATCGTTGCTACACCGTTTTTTGCAGAACAATCAGTACCAGGGGATGTATTGTATTTGGTAAAGACGGGAGTCAATGAAACTGTCCAGGGTCAACTCGCAAATTCTCCGTATGAAAAGATTGAATTTGAGACAAAATTGATGGAGCGGCGTATTGCTGAGGCGCGCGTGCTCGCAAGCGAAGGGCAACTTACAGATGAAGTGAAACAACACATTACGGATACAGTAAAAGAGCACACGAGTGCTGTTCAAGCCGGGCTTGTTGAGTTGCGCGCACAAGATGCAACAAGCGCTGCAATTGCAGAGATTTCTTTCAACACCTCTCTTGAGGTGCAGAGTGCGATGCTCGGCGCAGATACCGATATTGCCGATGATTCCATTGTGGATTCAATTTTGATCGTCATGAATGATGCCCGAGAGGGTGTGGTACAGAGCCAGGTGGAAAATATTGCCCCGTATGATGAGCTCATGGCTCAGGTTGAGCGAGAAACAACTCGTGCATACGAACTTTTTACTACTATCAAGGAATCAGCAACACCTGAAGAAATCACTGACATTGAACGTCGTTTCAGTGATATCAATAGACTCATAGAAGAGGCCAAACAAGCTCATACAGACGACACTGAAGCTTCTACAAGTGATTTGGGGACGACATTGGGTATTGTGCAAAAGCTCATCGCATTTATGTCTGATATTGATATTCGTGAAACAGTACCACTCGCTGATCTCGTGCCGGTAGTCCTCAGTGATGCAGAGCGTACTGGGTTGGTGAAAAGTGAGATTGATGCCTTGAATAGTTTGAAGATTGAAATCACCGAGCGACTCACAACACTCGATGAGCCAGGGGTTGTGGAAAAGGTTACCGAGGCACTCGCACAGATTGATGCACTCTTATTGCAATCAAGTGTTGCAATTGATACGGGAGACATCGTAACAGCAGAAACGACAAGCAAGGAAGCACGAGTACTCATGACCGATATCGATGTATTGACACAAAAAGATGAAGAAGCAGTTGTAGATCCTGTAGTGACTCCTGATACTCCTGTTTCGACTGAGCCAGTAAGCACCACTACTGAAGACGGCACACCCGACATTGAATAGACTTTGTAATACAAAACACCGGCGCGCTTCGCGCGCCGGTGTTTTGTATGCTATTGTCCCTGCAATTCTTCCATAAGGATTTCTCGCAGAAAGGGTGCCATTGCTTTATTGAATATAAATCCTCGGTATGCGATATCCCCTTGCATATTTTGAGCGAGTGAAAAGCCGGTTTCCTCTTGCATTGTTCTATCAATATATGAGAGCGTAAGCGCGCGAAGACTGTGCTCACCCTCAGTGACCTCATCACCTTTTGTCACGATAAGGCCAATCGTGTTTCGCGTGTCTGTATTGATAATTGGGCCACCTGAGGCACCTTGTTCTCCTACAGGAGATTCAGAAATGGCAAAGAGGTCTGCGTAATTACTTCCAAAGGTGTAGAGTGCACCGACTGTTGTCTTCGCGAGGACTTGATTCAATTGGGCGTCAGAACCTCGTTTGAGGAGTTCTTCAGCTGGGTATCCGGCAGTCAATACTTCTATTCCTTCAGTGCTCCGTGAAAGCAATGCGGTGTCAACAGCGACGGAAGGGAAGTGAGCAGGGAGGGGGGTGTTGTCAGTGCTTTTTGAAACATAGAGGAGTGCGTAATCGCGTTCACCGGTACCACGAGGTGATTCATCAACAATTACTCCTGAATTTTCAAATACCCACCGTGGTGAAATATAGAGTAATTCAGCAATATATTTTGGTGTTGCGGGGTCGCCTCCACGAATGACACACTCGATATCATCAGTAACACCACGGACTTCTTTGAGGAGTAGGAATTGTGCCACGTGGGCATTGGTCAAAATAATCCCTTTTTGATTGATGAAAAAGCCAGAACCAGTCGTGGTGCGGATGTATTCATCTGTTTTGTATTGGCAATAAATATTAACGAGTGCACCACTGACAACTTCCTCGAGTGGTACATCGCTTATAGGTGTGGGTGTATCCTCATCTTGTTGACTCGCAAGCACTGCAGCGCGTTGATACTCTGCATGCTGAAGGAGTATGTTTGTACCGAGTATATTTTGTGATTTCTCTGTAGAAGAGGGGAGAGTCGCGAATGTATGTTCTTCAGGGGCAGAAGCGGGAGTATCAACGGGCGTAAAGAGTGTTTCGATGTGTTCAGCGAGCATATTCGTGAAGGAGAGGTACGCTACGAGCACCGACACGACAATGTTTTGAAGAAATGCAAGCACGACCATATCTCGATGATTGTATCATGACGGCCTGTGTGAATTTGTGTGGAGCGGGGACTGTTTTGTGTCTTCCGCAACTTGTGATATATTCGATAGGTCCCAATGCGGGATTAGTTTAATGGTAGAACATCAGTTTTCCAAACTGATGGCAGGGGTTCGATTCCCCTATCCCGCACAAAATGCCAAGGCCGACACGTGAGTGTCGGCCTTGTTGCATTTTTTAGCGGGATGGGGGTATCGAACGACGGAGCCGGGTGAGAAAGTGTGGGACACTTTCGCAAGTGGGCCGGCGAGTCGCGTCCAGCGTTCTTATGAACGAAGTGTGAGAAGCGAATACTTGGAGCTTCGCAAGACTCATTGAGGACTTTTGTGAATAAAATGAAACAAAAGACCCAATGAGTGGACAGTTTCTGTAAGAAATTAGAAAAAGCGGGACGATTCCCCTGTCCCGCACACAATGTCAAAACCGACACTCACGTGTCGGTTTTGCAGTAGATTTACGAAGTGCGGCTCTTTGCTGTGAGTGGATTTCGTTAAACAGTTTCACACTTCCCGTTGCAACATTCGCACGGCTTGCAGGGCTTCAGAGCGTACTTGCCTGAGCCGAGGCCGACAATCGCGAGAGCACCAAAGAAGTAGAGTGCTTGGAGTTCGATAGCCCAGCCCCCACTCTTTCCAATTGCGAAGACTTGGTCGAGATGTGCGAGGAATACTGCCATGAAAAGAGTGAAAGCAATAATGCCTGCGGCACAGCGTGTGCGGAAGCCTGCAATGAGCATGAGTGGAGCAATCACCTCACCAATATAGATGCCGTATGCAATGAAACCAGGGAGGTGTTTTGCTTCAAGGAGTCCTTGGATAAAATCGATTGATCCAGGGTTTTGCAATTTTGCAATACCGTGAAGGAGGATAAGGATACCGATGGTGAGGCGAAGCATGAGCTTCGCTACATCTGCGGAGATGTGTAAGTGTTTCATGTGTGAAGGTTGAATTTTTATATGTAATAAGCGTCTGCATGTAGTGTACCAAATCACTTTAATTTGTAAAGTGATAGGTCTGTGCTATTATGTGCAGATGAAAGCAGAAAAAGAAAATACGTGCCCCGCGACGCAACTTTTCACTCTCCTCAGCAAGCGCCACATGCTCCTCATTCTCTATACCCTTACAGGAGGGGAGAAGGGCTTTGTGGAACTGCAAGGATTGCTCCATATCAACACCGCATCGCTCTCGATGCGCCTCCGAGAACTCGAGAGTGCTCACCTCATAACGCGCAGGCAATGTACGGTGGACTCACGCCAGCACTACTACTTTCTCACGAAAACAGGAGTAGAGATAAGTCGACTTATTGAAAAGATGTC
>CAYRMF010000050.1:0-1858 GCA_964425475.1 uncultured Candidatus Saccharibacteria bacterium
AGAATAAGAATACGGATGTATTATTATTCTTGACCAAGGGATTTGAAGAGGTTGTAAGCAAAGCTTTCTGACTGCACTCGCTCAAAAATAAATAATCGACTTATTTATTTTACTCGCTCGATTGTCAGTCGAGATTTTCTGAAAGAAAATATCATACAACCTGAACAGAATCTGTAAGATTCAAATCCCGTCCTGGTCTCAAGAATAAGAATACGGATGTATTATTATTCTTGACCAAGGGATTTGAACGGTTCGCGATATGAGGCACTATTCATAATGTGCCGAAACAGCGAACCGCGGGCAGGAAGAAGTTATGAGCGTCAGCGAATTACTTCTTGACGCCGACCCCCGTCCTGGTCTCAAGAATATAAAAAGTATGCTCATGCATAGTTTTTATGTTCCAACATGAAAAATAAATAGTCTGCGCGGGTGGTGAAACGGTAGACACGCCTGCCTTAGGAGCAGGTGCCGCAAGGCATGGAGGTTCAAGTCCTCTCCCGCGCACTAATTGAACGAAGTGAGATTTGTGCGCGGGAGGGCGCAACTGTTTTTCGTATAGAAAAACAGGAGCACGGACTTGAAGCTGTTTGGAGATAGTTTTGGAGGCGAATGCCGAACAAAAATATCCCAAACGGGTACTGAACAGGTACTGTTCAAGTCATTACATGACCTGTCCACTCATTGGACTTTTTACTTCGTATAACTCGTAAAAATCCTCAATGAGTCTTGCGAAAGCGTCCCACGCTTTCTCACCTCTTCTTACAGAAGCTGTACACTCATTGGACTTTTTGTTTCATTCCATTCACAAAAATTCTCAATGAGTCTTGCACGACTAAATTTTCAAGGAGTGGAACGACTATGAAAATTGAAGTACTCCTGTGGTGAAAGTGCCCCGCACTTTTTCACCCGCGCACTAATTGAACGAAGTGAGATTTGTGCGCGGGAGGGCGCAACTGTTTTTCGTATAGAAAAACAGGAGCACGGACTTGAAGCCCATGCATACCTCTACCCAAAGCTACTCACTTTCCTCTTGCTGAAAATAGTCAGCTACATACGATGGAGCACCCCTCTTTTGTAATCCTGCATTGAGTCTTTGTAAAACAGCAATGTTCTTTTGGCTTTCAATCTTTGCAAAAATTTCTTTTGGTATCTCTTCTCCTTTTAAATATAAGAGTGTCCCTTCAATATATGCCGACCATTCCTCGTCAGGTGCATCTTCTAATTTTGCACTTTCAAGTGCTTTTTCAAAATGTTCAATAGCTTCTCCTTGATTATTGAGCGCTATTCTCTGACCGACATGAAATTCAGTAAAACTCAAAATTGAATTATATTCAGCCACAACTTCTTGTAATTGCCCTGCAACATACGCAATAATCTCAGGATCACGCAAAAACTGAAGATTTTGGAGAGATGCATCACGACTCAGTGTTTCTTGATCGAGTGCGAGAAGCGTATTCTTTATCTCATGGAACGATAGTGTACCGGAAAACAACTGTTTTTTGAGTGTTGCATACCGATTTTCTTGATTTTCTTGAGAGTGTGAGCTCGGAAATTTTTCCATATATTGAATAGTATCATATATAGATTCGGTATTTAATCCTAAGCAGTTTGCTTGCTACACAAAAGAACAGACACTTTCGTGTGTTTCATAGTATGCATTGCGGTCACGAGTTGCTAATTATTTTTGTTCGCTTCGCTTCAAAAGTAATAAGCACTCTCGACCCCGACTCACTCGCCTAACAGCATCGTTCCGTCTCCCGCAAAGGACCGCAAGCAAAGCAGTTTGCTTGCTACACAAAAGAACAGACACTTTGGTGTCTGTTCTTTTGTGTTCCTTTGCGGGCCCTCGTGGGCCTCG
>CAYRMF010000050.1:1958-6070 GCA_964425475.1 uncultured Candidatus Saccharibacteria bacterium
CAAAATTAGAAAACACGGATGCTTATATGTCGCATCCGTGTTTTCATTTTGCGGGGAGGGACTCGGTCATTACATGACCAGTATCCGTTGTGGCTATTTTGCTTCGACTTCGTCTCGCATAATAGCTCACAACGGCTTCGAGCCCTCGTGGGCCTCGCAAAATTAGAAAACACGGATGCTTATATGTCGCATCCGTGTTTTCATTTTGCGGGCCCACGAGGGCTCGAACCTCGGTCGCTGGTTTTGGAGACCAGCATTCTACCACTAAACTATAGGCCCAGAGTGTATAGAATATACATGATGAACGGGTAAACATCAAACTTTACCGACAGTACTGTACATACTAACTACTCGTACTTAATACGTCTTCTTGCACTCTCGTCAAGCATTTAATGTCACTCCCTACAAGTAGATAATCAGAAATCAACAAATATGCCATGATTTGTTCTGAACCATCTGCAAATTTCACACCAGTTTTTCGGATATGAATGGGCTGTTTCCCCATTGTCGTATATCCTCCAAATTGAACCGGATCTGAGTCATAGACTGAAGTGGGGAAAATTATCTTTGCCATATCTCTGACAAACGTAGCTTCCCATTTTGTGAGAAACTTAATTTCATCGGTGTACAAATCACCGGGATAGTTCTCCTGCAAGGCAATCGGCATCATGAGAACAATATCTCGAGTGCCCTGCTTTTCTACTGTATCAGTACACGTATAGAATTCCCAAGAATTTTTATCGAGAAGATTCATTAGATTTGCATCAATATTTGAATTCATCGCAGAAAGAAATTGATCTAATGGAATTTGGTTACCTGCATCAGAAAATTTCGTCCACTTGTCAGCAGTCAGTTCATCTACAATAAATTTTTCATACCGTTCTTTAATGCGATCTGAAAGAGTTTTTTGCGAAGGATCATCAACAGCTTGATCGACAGTAAATGTATATGTTACTTCCTCTGTCACAGGGGAATCTTGTTTGACATCCTGCTTGATGACAATAATTATAATCGCACCAAAAATAACAAGAAGAGATACGCAGGATACAATGAATTTTTTCATAAAAATATCATGATTAATTACAACTAATTGACCTCGTGTTTTGTCCCGGTTGAAGCATCCAGCTTGAATTTCTTGTTGATAGACCACTCTTGGATCCGCCCGCATCCATAATCTGTGTACAACCATTATTTGCGCATACAGCTGAATGTCCCGGATATACAATAACATCTCCAGCCCTGAGTGAAGACTGGTTGGTAATTGGTGTTCCTTGATTGTATTGTGCAGTCGATGTATTAGCAAGCTTTGTAGCACATCCTGCTTGCGCAAATGCCTGTTGCGTAAATTGTGAACAATCAGTGTACCCTGGATCACCGGCACAATTGTTTCTTCGCTCTTGACTGTACACGCAAGTTCCATTTATCATATTTGCGGCAGCGTCTGTCACTCCATTAGAACCTGCTGCCTGATTTGGATCCTGCACACCGCCACCTCCCGGATTCACCCCCCCTGGTTGACTCCCCGGATTTGAACCTCCCCCACCAGTTCTTGATGGTTGCTGAACACATTGAATGCTATTCCAATTTGATACAACACTTTGATCCACAAACGTTACCATGATTGTATTCACCACGAGGTATGCGCCAAGAATAATGAGAAATCCGATGAGGGCATTTATCATCTTGTCCTTCCCTTTTTGTATTTTCCCCGTATTTCCACCCGACATCACCCACTCAAAACCTCCCCATGCAAACATGACCGCGATGATACTTGCAGAAACGAGGATGAACCACTCAAGGATTCTTTGACCGAGCTGTACAAAGTGACACATTTGGCACTTATCTTCCCCTTCTCCCCCACAGGGGACGAGGCCTCTTGCTTCCACTACGGTGACGGTGATGAGAAAGAGGAAGGTGAGGATGGGGATGAGGTAACGGCGCATGGGTTTAAATTTTTTCATGTCAATTTATATTAAATTTTAGTCAAACATTCCTTCACTTCCCATACAGAAACTGAGTCCTAGATTTCTGCCAGAAAATTTCTCGCTCACATCATTAGTTGCACCAACGAGTACTTTGAGAGTACACGCTTCTTTTTTTGAAAGTGAAACGATAGACAAAAACTCCTCTTCTGCGGAGACACGCACATCACGAACAGGTGTACTGTATAGTGAAATTATATAGCTATCATCAGGTGCATAATACACAATCTGATACGGTGGCGTTATTTTTGTATCATTACCTCCTGCAATGATATAGCTACCACTTCCAATATCAATTGTTTCTTTCCGTGCCAAAATAGCATCAGTATTCACTTGTGCTCTTGTTACGGTATCGTCAGTATTTTCACTATCTGTTGTAGAGCTGTTGGTATTATCGTCTATTGTCTGATTATTATTATTTGTCTGCGTATCAGAACCAACAGGAAATGTGGTGTCATCTTGTGTCATGTCCGGATTCTCATCATTTTTTTGTGTTACATACAAAAAAATAAAACCTGCACAAAGAATTATTACGAGACCGGCCAATATTAAAATTTTTTTCATAGTATAAATTTTATGTGTTTGTAAGACCACACTTTTTTGCTGCAGACCATGGTTTCCAAGGATCCTTTGATTGTGTGTATAATTCTTTTGCTTTATTCAAATTGCACGTCGCATCCTGTGCGGCAGAAATACACTGATTGTATAAATCAGTATTTGTGACTTTTGCTGTATAATTTTTCCCTTGAAAAGCACTCGGACAGTCAAGTGTCTTACCGCCACACGAAATTTTGTGTTGTGTTAAGTTAATCTGAAACAGTCCAGCGGAAAAACTGTTACCGTCTAAGGTTTTATCTGTGTTACTCAGCTTTGCAGGATTACCACTACTTTCTCCCATACACACCTGTGATGCCTGACTCGCGGCAGAACCAAAAGTCCCGCTTAATGCTTCGGGACTACAAGGTCCTGAACTTGCTGGGGTACAACTTCCAGCACTCGGTGTCCCCCCTGCTTGGTTCCCTGGATTCACCCCCCCTGGTTGACTCCCCGGATTTGAACCTCCCCCACCAGTTCTTGATGGTTGCTGAACACATTGAATGCTATTCCAATTTGATACAACACTTTGATCCACAAACGTTACCATGATTGTATTCACCACGAGGTATGCGCCAAGAATAATGAGAAATCCGATGAGGGCATTTATCATCTTGTCCTTCCCTTTTTGTATTTTCCCCGTATTTCCACCCGACATCACCCACTCAAAACCTCCCCATGCAAACATGACCGCGATGATACTTGCAGAAACGAGGATGAACCACTCAAGGATTCTTTGACCGAGCTGTACAAAGTGACACATTTGGCACTTATCTTCCCCTTCTCCCCCACAGGGGACGAGGCCTCTTGCTTCCACTACGGTGACGGTGATGAGAAAGAGGAAGGTGAGGATGGGGATGAGGTAACGGCGCATGGGTGTTTTCACGATATGGATAGTCTACCATGCTACCAACACCACTTTGATATACGTGTGGATTATGATAGTGTATACAACGTCCTTTTTTGTCAGCATTTTGGGCAAATTTGTTGAAATACATCAAATTTCCAGTTTGTTGAATCAATCATAGGATTATAAAGAGCAGTGGAGTACAATCAAATATAATCATGCGTCGGTGGATGAAATGTAATTTGCTTTACATTTCATCTGGTTTGCGAGTTTACGAGCAAATTGTTCGATGTGAGTTTACGAACAAGAACAAAGGAGGGGGAGTGAGAATTCCCTGTAAGCAAAGCTTTCTTGAACTGCATTCGCATTATAAATTTGAATAAAATTCAAATTTAAATGTTCATCTGTTCACGTATGGGAGTCAATCGCAACAGACTGTATGACTTGCGCGTTGCGCACCAAGGAAGTCATTCTGGCATGAGTGTCTTCCACCGAAGACACTGTATAATGTCGCTATACGCGACAAACCAGTAAATCTTCCAGATTTCCAGTCTGTTCGTTTCTAGAGTTATAGAAAGTCGTGGAGTACAATTAAATATAATCATGCGTCGGTGGCGGAGTGGTCAATCGCAACAGACTGTAAATCTGTCGGATTTATCCTACGGAGGTTCGAATCCTCCCCGGCGCAC
>CAYRMF010000051.1:0-5330 GCA_964425475.1 uncultured Candidatus Saccharibacteria bacterium
ATGTCGGGCATGGGTTTTTTAGTAAAACCAAGATACGGAAAATGCCAACGATTATCATCAAAACGGTCGACGAGGAGAAAATAGATAAATTGATCCCGCCAGTCATTTGGCGAAGGGTGCACTTTTGTCTTAGGGCTGAAGTCTATTTGGTCTATACTTTGAATCACTTAATTATGGTAGCACAGCATGGTCGTGAGAAATTCAGTTATGCGCTGTTTGAGTTCGATTAGTTTAGTATCCATGTTGTATAAAAAGAAAAACCGCCACCCCGTTGTGAGACGAAGCTTTGGCTTTTCGTCTTTCCGGGTGGCGGTTGTTGCCCCACTACTTCCTACTGTAGTTGAGGATATCAAGGGAACGCAGAATCTTGCAAAGCAAGACGTACATAGGAGCAAATGCGAGCATGGATGCCAACCCAAAATATATGTTGCTCCCTAGCCAGATACAAATGCCTATGCCTAATGTAAACACGACTAGCATCACACCTGGTAACTCTATTACCAACATCTTCTGGCCGTCGTATTGTTGGTAAGAGTATAGTTGCGAAGTCATCATTTCCTCCCGTTCCGTTTCGTACAAACTTAGGGGCTCTGGCAGTTGGATGCCAAAGCGATACCAATCAAATACTATGAAAGGTTATGAAAATGATACATCATTTATAGTATATTGTCAATACATTGCTCCTGAATTCGCACGCTAATTGCACAGGCGGAAAGCGAGTTTATATTTCGTCACATGGCGCACAAACGTATTGGACCAGAGTGGGATTTTGGGGTTGTGTGAAAGGGGAGGGGCTCAGAACTAAGTAGTATAAAAGAAAAACCGCCACTCCGTGAGACGAAGCGTTGGCCTTTCGTCTTTCCGGGTGGCGGTTGATTACCCCTTTGAGCCTTTGCGCATGTCTCCGCTTAATGTTGTTGCGATGGCTGAGTGCGCAGCCCCGCCGTAAAGTCCTCGAGTAGTGAATGGAAAAAAAGCAGGCATAGCATCTCGTTGCCGCTTCATATAAAGAACTCTGGAGTCTTCAGGCTGCAGGGACTTGAGTTCATCCTGACTCAGTTGCGAACCATCAGCATGTTCGATGGCGTACGTATTCACATACTTCTGTGGAATGCCGAGTACGTAGTTGACCCATTCTGCCCAGTCTCGCACCTCGGCTATTGAATCGAAGTGCCGAATAATCCTTTCGGACCCTTCTCCAAAAGGTGTCGTCAAAATAAATGTCACCGCATAGGACACGGCGTATTTTCCTTCTGTCATTTGGAACCTCCAATTAAATGGTTTTAAGGTTGCAATAAGAATTGATGATGGACTTACTAATAATAGTTGTACTCATATTTTTTCATTTGTCAAGACATTACTCGGTAGATTCAATCTTGAAGTGCAACACCCTAAAATCGGTCCGTACTCCGTCCATGTGGCGCACAAACGTATTGGACCAGAGTGGGATTTTGGGGTTGTGTGAAAGGGGAGGGGCTCAGGGCTCGGGTGTATAAAAGAAAAACCGCCCTCCGTCGAAACGAAGTTTGGTTTTTCGTTTCGCCGAAGTGGCGGTTGGTCAGTACTCGACGCCGGTGATTTCAGTTACCATCTTGAACCACAGGTCGCTGAATTGTCCGAAGGACTTCTGTGGACCGTCATTCGGATGTCGGGTGAGACTCTGGTATTTATATATCTGGTTCCCGACTTTGAGATTTTCAATCCGTGCATAGAACAGAAGTCCCTTCTTGATGAAGACTCTCTCGATTGCCGTGGCTCTCAGACCGAGATGACGTTGAGTTTCCCTCAACAACCGATGCTTACCACAGCATTCAGAGTGGCCATACAGTTTCGGACTGCATTTTTCATCTCGATAGGCTTCGCGATTTTCACGCTTGTGGTATTCCTTGACGTCCGAAAAAAGCCGAGCGACTTGATTTTTGAATCCCTGTCGAAATTGCATAATTTCTTCTCCAGTGTGTTCGTTTTTGACAAATGTGAAGTGCTCACTTCACGACGATGTGGACTGAATTCTACTCCAAGTTCACGTTAAGCCAATTTGATTCTAACATACCATACAACTCCTGTCAATATTTGCTCCTGAATTCACACGCTAATTGCACAGGCAGAAAGCGGGTTCATAGTTCGTCACATGGCACATAAACGTATTGGACCAGAGTGGGATTTTGGGGTTGTGTGAAAGGGGAGGGGCTCAGGACTCGGGTGTATAAAAGAAAAACCACCACCCCGTTGTGAGACGAAGCTTTGGCTTTTCGTCTTTCCGGGTGGCGGTTATGACATTATCTCGCTCTAGACCTTGGTTGCGGTAAGGATTGCCGAGGTGTTGTACTCGTCGAGCTCTTTCCAGTTCGAGAGCATTAGCTTTGCCTCATCCGACATCTGAATCTTGACCCATTTTGCGTTGAGTAATCCAGCCGACTTGAGTGCTTCGTAATATGTCCACATTGACCAGTATACGAAGGTGATGATGCATACCTCCTCACCACGCAGGTTGTAGAGGGAGAGTAGGATATGCGAGCCCTCCTGGAAGGGATCGCCCAACCACTTGGTCGTATGTTGACCATTTTGCATCACGGGGACAATCGGGTTGCTGTTTGCGTGAAGTGCGACCATCCGACCACCGCTGACTAAATGCCTACTTACGGTACGACAGAATGAGTGTAGTTCTTCTCTTGTCTCCGCGTAATGAAGCAGATAAGACGGCGTGACGATATCGAACTCTCGCTTGAGGTCGAGGGTCTTTGCATCCCCAAGGACATATTTGATGCCGAGAGGTTTCCGCTCCTCCTCGGACTTCGCGAGTGCAATCATATCTGGTGAGATGTCGACGCCTGTGACGATAGCACCGCATTCGGCAAGCAGTCGACTGCTGTGACCGCTACCGCAGGCGAGGTCGAGGACATTGAGTCCGCGTATGTCGCCGAGCTCCCGAAGCCATGTTTCATAATTCATTTGGCCGATTGGGTGTTCGAATCGTTCGTCGGAGCTGTACTGCGCTGAGAGATTCTTATCGTATTGGGTGCTTATTGACATAGTCTACTGGGCCTCCTCTATGGTTGTAGAAAGTATTTATACAATGAGCTTGAACTACTTGTACTGTTTCTTTATATATAATAGATTGCAACTCTTGTCAAACTAGAGTTCTTTCTTTTTGAATCATTTAGAGTCAAAAAGGGGAAGTGAATACAAAAGCATTGGATATGTGGGGGATTTTGGGGTTGTGTTTGAAAAGGGAGGAGCTCAGGGCTCGGGTGTGTAAAAGAAAAACCACCAGCTATCAGAATTGAGCGGGTGGCCAAGTGGGCAGGAGTGGCAAAAGGTCAGTCCTGAAGAACCGAAGCGACCATGCCAAGCATCGACCAGTCGACATTTGTGCTTTCGAGCAGGTCGCCATAGGTCATGACTACAGCCCACGTGCGTTCGGTGTCTTCTTTAACACCCCGCACTACGTGGGTGTTCTCGGCGACTTTGTCCATCTCTTCCGTGGACAGTTCTGCACTGAACAAGTGTGCCCGATGGGTGAGTGCTGTTGCTGCGACTTGTCGTGTCTGATGCACGGCGAAGCGGTGAGGCATTAGGCACAGGCCCACTTCTTCGTGACACTCTTCCACGGCGACTTCGAGCGGGTTTTGATTAGCCTTCCAGGAAGAACCACCAGCCAATTCGAAGACATAGCCGTCCTCGTTCGAAACAGGGCTACGGAATTCCTTGACGAGTACGACACGACTGTCGCGAACAGGTGTGCGACGTTCGTACAGCAGAATGGTCGAAATGTCAGGACGGGCAATCACTACTTCATTCGTCTTGTGGCGGTCTTCAGCAGAGATGTAGACATCGACGTGAAGAATCCAAAAGAAGACGAACTGCTGGGTCGGGCCAACACGTAACACCCATTCGACCTTTGCGTCGTCGAGACGGTTGCCAGCCTCGACCAAGTTCTTGTACCAGCCCTGGAACGATGATGTGCGCCAAATGTGAAGTGGCACGGAACGTTCACCACCCTGGCGGGTGATATTACTGGTGTTGCCAAGCTTTTCGATTGCTACTACACAGGTCGCTTGAAGCGTGTCGTGCGTCGGAACGTGGTGCTTGTTGGCATAGTAGCGCTGGTACCGCACCTTCGGCGCGACATCAGGCGTACCAAGTACTAGCTTCATGGGATCTTTCGCTTTCCAGAAGCCCCACTCGTCGTTGGTGGTGAAGCCAGGCATCTGAGCTATGTCACGGGGAATCCAGAAGATGATGACGTCGGCGAAATTTAGGCACATTTCTTCCCACTCGATTTGGTCGTCGTAGCTGTGATGCCACACCCCGTTCACATCTTCGGGAACAAATACCACGCCTTTGTAGTCCATGTCTTCCAGGTACTTCAAAGCGTCAGGGCGCCACGAGGGAAGGGTGGTCTCCGCACGTGGCGTTGGTCCAGCCAAGAAGATGGCAGAGGACCACGATTCAGGAGGAGCTTGGTTTGCGTAAACAACTTTCATTGGTTTTTCCTTTCGGTTATAAAGGTTCTGGGCGGAACTTGTAGGGTTAAAGTGACCCAAAAGCTGATAACACAATATAGTGAAAAACGAGTCTTGTACAGACCGAAGGTTCGAACTCACTAGGTACAGAAAAAGACCCAATATAATTAGGTCTTTTTCATTTGCTCCGCGGGTGAAGGACGTTTGAACTGCTGGGGTTATATAAAATAGAAAGCCACCGAACGCGCGGTGGCTTTCGGTGGGTGGTGGCTGTAGCTCTAAAGTCAGAATATGGGATTGCCAGTCTACTTACCAATGCAAGTTTATACTGCGATGACGGGCACAAAGCAACCCCTTCCATACCGATGGCTAAATCGTCTGACCACCTCTCCAGGTTTACCCTCGCGCCACATAGCTCCACAAATGTCTGTTCCTTGATCTTCTATGAAAAAGAAATTTGGATGTGATTTTGCCAACAAGGGATGTTGTACATTGAGGAGGACTTGTGCGGTCAGGCTAATCGGCCCGTATCCAGTTGAATTGATGTAGGCAATCACCTCTGATGCCCAGAGCTCATTTTCTGGCAGTTCAAGCACCAGAACGTTGCAGCTATGTGGACCTGTCTTGGCGTTCTTGAGAACGGTAGTCAAATCTTTCCAATAGTTGTACGTTTGCACTAACATAACTCTGTCCTCTTTTCTATCGGTCAGATCTGAGCTACTGAGCCCAATTATCTCAAGCTCAAGGAGGTTTGGGGTGACAATCATGATTTTCTCCAATCGGTTAAGGGACGAAACAACGCAAACTATATAATGCAATAATTACATGACTATTGTCAAGGGTGTCTTGAATTCTAATATGAAT
>CAYRMF010000052.1:0-5314 GCA_964425475.1 uncultured Candidatus Saccharibacteria bacterium
GTTGCAGGTGCAAAGGAGGCCAAGCAAGAGCTCGAAGAGATTGTCGACTTCCTCAAGAATCCAAAAAAGTTTCTCGACATTGGTGCGCAGATACCGAAGGGTGTCATGATGATGGGAGCACCGGGTACAGGGAAGACACTCCTCGCGCGTGCAGTAGCAGGAGAGGCGGGAGTGCCCTTTTTCTCAATCTCGGGAAGTGAATTTGTGGAGATGTTTGTGGGAGTGGGGGCATCACGCGTGCGTGACCTCTTCCAGATGGCAAAGAAAGCCGCACCCGCGATTATCTTTGTGGATGAAATAGATGCCGTGGGGCGCGTGCGTGGCACGGGAGTAGGAGGAGGAAATGACGAGCGAGAGCAGACACTCAATCAGATACTCGTGGAGATGGATGGCTTCGAGCCGAACGAAAAAGTAGTGGTGATGGCAGCGACCAACCGCCCCGACGTACTCGACCCCGCACTGCTTCGCCCTGGTCGCTTCGACCGCCGGGTGACGATTGATCTCCCTGACCGTATTGATAGAGAGGCGATTCTGCAAGTTCATGCCCGCAAAAAGCCACTGCAGGAGGATGTCAATCTCGATATCATTGCACAACGCACTCCTGGCTTTTCAGGTGCCGACCTCTACTCACTCATGAATGAGGGTGCAATCCTTGCAGCGCGAGAGGAACGAAAGAAAGTCGGACAATTTGACCTCATTCGCTCAATAGAAAAGGTGATGCTCGGTCCTGAACGCAAGAGCCATGTGCTCAGTCGCCGTGAACGCGAGATTACTGCCTACCATGAGGCAGGGCACGCTCTCGTGGCATCGGTCCTTCCATACGCGGACCCCGTGCAGAAGATTTCCATTATCTCGCGTGGGCGTGCTGCGGGGTACACACTGAAGCTCCCCGATGAGGATAGACGCATGTCATCAAAGAAAGAGTTCCTCGATGACATCGCGATGACGCTCGGTGGATATGTGGCAGAAAAAATGATTTTTGACGACCTCACCACCGGCCCTTCAAACGACCTGCAAGTGATTGCGAACCTTGCGCGTGACATGGTGACCAAGTACGGCATGAGCGACAAGTTTGGACCTATTGCGCTCGAGGGCACCGGAGGACGGCTCATCGGTGGCGGGACGAGCGAAGACCGCGGGTACTCGCTTGAGGTCGCGAGAGACATCGATGAAGAGGTGAACCGCATTGTTGCCGAAGGGATGAAGCGCGCAAAGGAAATTCTCACGAAGCACCGTAAGGCGCTCGACGCGGTCGCGAAGCGACTCCTCGAGGTGGAGACACTCGAGCGTGAGGAGTACGAGGGAATTTTGAAAGTTGAGGGAGTGAAAATAGAGGATGCGTACAAGGAGATGCGCGAAAAGGAAGAGCGCATTGGTGACCCTACCAAGGCACTTGAGCTCACACCAGAAACCGACATCCTCGCAGGAAAATAGACATATTCAAATAGAGAACAAGTAGAAACCCCCACGGCGCGCTTCGCGCGCCGTGGGGGTTTCTGTATAAGACAAAAAGAATTGGGCCACCGATGGACGGTGGCCCGAGCCGAAGCGCGTTCTCATTCATTTGAATATTGGGTGATGGGCACAAACAACAGTGCTCCTGGTACCCATACCGTGAGTCCCCGAGGAAAGACCTCGGGCAAAACTTGAGATGGATTATGAAATTGGTCATAAAAGATATTTAGGAATGTATGCGTGATACAATATTTTTATATGGGTCAAAATATTATAAATATCCTCCAAGTTTCATTATTCATCGTTGTATTTTTAGGTGTTTTATTTGCATATCAAAATGATTCTTTTTTTAGAACAGAAAATGAAATTGACGTTGTAGAGCAAACTGCATCGACTACAAAAGATACAGTTGAAGTTACTGATGTTGCAGAAAAGACTGCGCCAACGACAAAAGATACAGTTGAAGTTACTGACGTTGAAGAGCAAATTGCATCGACTACAAAAGATACAGTTGAAGTTACTGATGTTGTAGAAAAGACTGCGCCAACAACAAAAGATGCCGTTGACACCACTCCGAAAGTTACTACAACTTTAAAAAAAGAAGTCCCAAATCAAGTAACGGGAGTATTAAGCTATACCTCACTTTCAAATGCAGTTGATCCAAATAAAAGGAAGTATGGTGTAAATATTGAATATACTGCAACGCCACAATGTAATCCCTTCGATGCCATCGGCTACATTGTTGAAACTGGCGATGGATATGTATTTCCCGCTGATTGCAAGGGAGTTTTTGAGCATGAATATAAAGTTTCTGGCAAATATACGGTGAAGTATCTCCATAATGGAGTTGTATTGGACAGTCTAATTATAAAAGTACCTTTATAATCTGAACGTATAAAAGAAAAGCCGTCCTCCAGGTGGCTTTTCCACTTGAGTGACGGCGGTACTCCCATTGTTGGTCGGTTCCTGCTCCGGTGGGTCAGTCACCAGCCGAGAGATCCCACCCGGTAATTGTGACACCTCTCATGGAGGTGAACTCGATGTAGACTTCGAGTTCTTCCTCCGTCCTAATTGTCGCGCCTTTATCGTCGACGGAGAGAACACTACCTGACACCTGAGGTGCACCATGTCGTTCGATGGTGACTAAAAAGAAATCGAGACAGGCCTCGTCAAGCTTTCGCTTGTATGACATTTTCCACTCCCTTCCTTTGATTCTACATAGGATGACCCCGAACATTCTCAGCAATAGAAATCAGTCACTTGAGGTGGGGGTCGTGTACTTTGCAATTGGAAATAACCAAAACTGTCAATACAATACACCATATATGTTGTATTGTCAAGTTTTGCGCACCACAATGGAAGAAATCCGAACAATTTTGATGGTATCAAAACGAAAAACAGCTCCAGCAGGGAAGACGGAACTGTCTTCGTACTGCTGGAGCTGGTGGACTTGTTCAAGCGGGGAACACTTCGGCGACACCATGATCTACAACCACCACCGAAGGAACCTCCACTAACGCTTCCAGTTTCTTCGTTGCTTCCACATCAAAGTTGGAAAGGAAGGCCATTATGCCTTCTCGTTGAGCAAGTCCTCGTGCGAATGGTACTTGCCCCATGTCGCGGTACTGTTGCCAGTCTGTATCAGGCATGAGGTCATCAGCGAGGGCTCCACCATGGACGTCGTTCGCATTCACGAGAACGATCACAACATCTTGCGCTCTGAGGCCACGTTCGATCATGCGGTTCTTGAAGTGGATCACACGTTCGACGTTTACATCGAAAGTGTTACGACAGTTGTGCTTTGCTACTGCCCGGAACACGGCAACTGCCTGCGGATCGTCGAGCACGATTTTACCGCCTATCTTTCGGACCACGGCAATGTTGCCGTGTACCTTTCGTAAGGCGGCAATCTCTCTGTCCTGTGCTTCCAGTATGGACTCAACCGCCCCGGAAGCTTGCCATTTCTTCCAGAAGCGCAGGTTACGAGTCTTGCTCAAGTTCATCGTCATCTCCTACAAAAAACACAAACACACCCATGTGTTCGATAGGTGGGTATTAAACATCTATTTTTCTAAAAAGTCAAGGTTTGTGCGCCGAATTGGAGGCGGTTCGAAAACTTTGCATCTTATAAAAACGAAAAACAGCTCCAGCAGGGAAGACAACTAGAGTTGTTCTTCGCCAGCTGAAGCTGGATTAGAGGGTTGAGATTAGAGCAAGGAACGCAATTCCTGCCAGAACCTGTGCTATAAAACACGCAACCGAGATGTAGGGTGCATTTTGCCAGAAAGGGGCACCTTCTCGATAGACTTTCGGGTTCCATATTTCCTGGGCAGCACTACTCAGGATTAGTACAAGAATCGCAAAAGTCACGACGAGTGGAAATAATTTGAAATTGGTGTGCCAGTTCTGAATCGCTGTCCATACGAACAGGACCCCCACGAGCAAAGTCAGGGTGTTCGCCATCGTCGGCATAAATTTTCTATAAGTGTTCATGCTTTCTCCTTGTGAAGAACACTCAATTCCAAGATTGAGAATGACAAAATAATGTACTATAAATAACGTATTGTCAAGTTTTGTGCGCTGAACTGGAGCCGGTTCGAACCGCGTGCTTTGTTTAGATAAAAGAAAAGCCGTCCTCCAGGTGGCTTTTCCTGGTGGACGGCTAGGTCTGTGAAATGGTCAATCGGGTATTATTTGAACATCCCATTTCATGCCGTTTCGTTTACCTTGCTTTTCTTGGCGTACCCAAGTTGCACAGGAGTGAATTTGCAGTGGAGAGTCCATCGCGAACCATCTTTATCAACGACGCTGAAATGAGGACGATGGTTTTCATACGTACCGCCTCCTATCACATGAAGTCGATGTGGCATCAGTGCCATTGGGGACACTAATGACAAATTGACGTCTGGTCGACGCGACACCACGTTTCGTATATCCAATAACCCCCAGGCAGGCTTCTCCTTGGGAAGAAAAAGATAGAAGTCGCCATCAACAGTACCGAAACCAAGTGGCCTGCTGACGTCAACATGATTAGTCTCACCCTCCTGATTGTACTTGTCAGAAGAAAAGAGACCTCCTGTTTGCAGGTCAACGTTGTAAATGCTCAACGCTATCCTGCGTATGACTTTTTCAACTGGATAATAAGAAACGTGGTCCAACGGAAGTAAAACATAGCTTCCAGTGATTTCATGTTCGTCGTGAATGCGAATATTGTCCATCTGATTCTCCTTGATCTGTTTGAGGAACTCCCAGAACATTCTGAGTGATGGTGGATAGTAAACAGCTTAAGTACGATTAAGTCAACGAAAGTGTCGAACTCCGTTCCAGCCTATGAAAAAATCCCTATATAAATAGGGATTTTTTCGAGGGTGCGCGGGGCTGGAGGCTGTTCGAAAACTTTGTTTAGTATAGAAACTAAAAACAGCTCCAGCAGGGAAGACGGAGCTGTCTTCATACTGCGGAGCTGAGTCGAAATGAACAGGTGCTACAGAGAAAAAAAATGTACTAGCCACCAGAGGGGAGAAAGTAGGAATTTTCCGATATACCAAGCTGCCAGACCTCCTACAGTCAGAATGCAAAGCACAGATATGGAAACAAGGAGACTATACCCCCAGCTCCAATCGGGTTTTTGGTTCCTGACTCCGATCAAACAGAGTGCAAACCATACGGCCAAAGCAATTGATGCTTCCATCGTAACCTCCCAAGAGCAACTGACACCCTATGCGTCAGAATAACAAAACAATACACTATATGTAGTGTATTGTCAAGTTGTGCGGGTAATGTGCAAGCACATTTGGCACTTTTCTTTATCATTTAAAAATGGCACCCACAAAAGTGGATGCTCGTTTTTAAAAAGTGC
>CAYRMF010000053.1:0-2389 GCA_964425475.1 uncultured Candidatus Saccharibacteria bacterium
TCATTGTTTGACAGGTACAATTTTTCGTTTTCTCACAGGGTAACCCTGTGTATTACATCGTATTACATAAAAAGAAAAATCTCCGGTGACTTGCGTCTGCCGGAGATTATACCCAGTCTCCCCCTTGGGAGGGACTACTTGCCCGCCTGATTGGGTACAGAGTGAAGGTACTTGAACATCTGCTCATCATCCGAGAACGTAAGGATGAGCCGATTTGTCTGGCAATTGTAGAGTGGGCCCCGGCGTTTGCCTGTACCATGAAACCATAACTCAGCAATCGGGGCATCGCGATATTGATTCACACGCGTGTAGTCCGTTCGAAACTCGACATTTTCGATGTCAACAATACTCGCATTGTGACCGTCAAGCATGACAACAACGACTTGTCTCTTGTCCTTGTTTTCCGACAGGAAACACCCGTGTACTCCGCACAGATGGTAAAAGCACCGGATTACCTGGTCTTCGTCGGTTGCGGGTCTATTGCAGAATGCCGTCCGCTCTGTCATTTTTTTCAGGCGACCGAACAATCCTTTATCAGTTCTGTTTATCACTTCGGATTTGACATAGGCATCAGCAACAAAAACCTGATCGCCGAGGTTGCTACCCCACTCCCCGTTTACTATTTCATGGATGACCGTTTCATGGATGACCATGTGCAACTCCTTCCTTTTGGTTGACGAATTTGGAACACTACTGCTAAACAATGAATACCATGCTGGTTTGAAATCGTCAAACATTTGTGCATGGGGCAATAAGGCGCTAGCATGTATGTATGATTACACGTTTGCGCGGAGAAGTTATTGAGGTGGAACCACTCCATGTCGTCCTCGATGTGAATGGTGTGGGGTACCGTGTCTGGGTGCCGAGCGTGAGCGGTGTAGCACTCGGGAGTACAGTACTCCTCTACACGCACCTCGCGGTGCGGGAAAACTCACACGACCTCTACGGTTTTAGTTCACGAGAAGAACTCACCATGTTTGAGCACCTCATCAAGCTTCCAAAAATCGGACCGAAGACCGCACTCCAAATTCTCTCGCAAGCAGACCTCACAACCCTCCGCAAAGCGGTACAGACAGAGGACCCTGTGTATCTCACAAAGATGTCGGGTATCGGGAAAAAGAGCGCGGAAAAAATCGTCACTGGACTCAAAGATATTCTCGGTGATGCAGAGTATGCAGAACGAGTGGGTGTACATTCACAGGATGCGGATATTATTGACGCACTCATCGCGCTCGGCTACTCACAACGAGACGCACTCCAAGCAATACAGAAAATACCGGATGAGGTGACCGACACCAACGCGCGTATTAAGCAAGCACTCAAACACATAAGCTCATAGAACGCCTCCGAGAAAACGGGTATACTAAAAGAATAATCATTGATATATGGACACTTTTCTCTATTACATAAAACGACTCATCCCAACCAATCTCTTCCACCTTCTCCAGCCACCGTACCACTTCGCCCTCGCGCTCATCGGTGCGCTGTACTACCGGTTCCCCTCAAAGGAGATTACCGTCATCGGTGTGACGGGCACCAAAGGAAAATCGACAGTTGTCGAGCTTGTGAATGCAATTCTCGAAGCGGACGGACGGCGCACCGCAGTCGCCGGCACCATTCGCTTTAAGATTGGAGAAAAGACCGAACGCAACATGTACAAGATGACCATGCCGGGACGTTTCTTCATCCACCGCTTTCTCCGCGACGCGGTCGATGCGGGGTGCGACGTTGCGGTCATTGAGATGACCTCACAGGGCGTACTCCAGTACCGACACAAGTTTATCCACCTCGATGCACTCATCTTCACCAACATCTCCCCCGAACACATCGAGTCGCACGGCTCCTACGAAAAGTACATTTCTGCAAAGCTCGAGCTCGCACGAGCGCTCGAAGCATCAAAAAAGCGTCCGCGGTACATAGTCGCAAACAGAGACGATGAGCAGGGTTACAAGTTTCTCGCAGCGAATGTTGAGCACTCCCTCCCCTACGGACTCACTGATGTTGAGCTTCACACACTCAACAGGGATGACCTCAGTATCGTCATGCACGGCTCGACGCTCCGCGTGCCACTTCTCGGACTCTTCAATGTGTACAATGTGCTCGCTGCCATTACCTGCGCGCGCGCTCTTGGCGTCCCCGAAAAAACAATTTATTCAGCCCTCGAAACACTCCCCCCCATAAAGGGGCGTGTCGAGCTGTTTAAATCACCCAAGGGAGCAAAACGAAAAATTACCGCGGTGGTGGACTATGCGCACACACCCGACTCACTCGAAAAGCTCTACCAAGCATTTGAGAAGGAACACAAAATTTGCATCCTCGGAAATACGGGCGGTGGGCGCGACACGTGGAAGCGACCCGAGATGGGACGGATTGCGGGTGTGTACTGCGA
>CAYRMF010000053.1:2489-4816 GCA_964425475.1 uncultured Candidatus Saccharibacteria bacterium
ATGTCTGCACTTTTTGGAGAGGAATGATAGAGAAATGAAAAACCCCGCGAGGCCACAGGCCTCGCGGGGTTTTTCTTGACTCTTCCTATCCAGCACTCCCCTCCCCACCACTCTTCCACGTACGCTTTGCAAACATCCACGCGAAGCGCACCGCGTAGAGTCCGATTACAAAGTAGAGTCCGATTTTCACCACCATGAGCATGAAGGAGACGAGCCCAATGCTGATGTCCTGCACCGCACCGTTGGTCTGTCGCACAAACTGCTGTACTGCCGATTTCCATGAATTCGAAATCTCCTTACCGTCGACAAATTTATTTTCGTAGACGGTAACGGTAAAGTACGTGTAGTGGAGCCGGTCGAGCGCTTCCGCCTTCGCGCGGTTCATGCGCTCCAATTGATTACTCGCATCAATGCGCGCGGAGGTGAGTCGTTCGATGATAGTGAGTTTGCTCTCTATTATCTTTGCCAAACTGTCCACATTGCCCGCATTCGTCGCGAGCGCGGTGATGTTTTCGTATGAGACCACCGCATCAGCGAGGGTCTTGTCGAGTGAGGCGAGTTTGTTTTCGAGTATCTGAATTTCACTCGTGTAGTCTTCGACTTCCCGCTTAATGGTGTAGCTTGCCTCGGAGAGATTCTTCGGATTGAGACCTTTCACCACGCCGAGGATTTCCTCGACACTCTCCTTTTTCACCTTGAATATGTACAGACATCCCGTATCGTATTCGTTCGCGTTCTCAAAAATAACATCCTCGCGCGCTTTGAGCGAGCGAAGCACTTCGCAATCTCGTTCACGATTTCGTGTCTCAATGGTTGCACTGTACTCCTTCACCTCATACGCTTCACTCTCATCGCCTGCGGTGTACGAATTTTCGACTGGTGGTTCCATGCCACCCGTAACATTGCGCGCAGAGAGGCCCGTTGATTTCGTCTCCCCGTAGTACGTATCCGATATTGGTGATGGTGCAGAAATTTGCATCGAATTCCCGCTCATGCCGAAACCGCTTGAGAGGACATTTGTGAGGATGTAAAACACGACGAGCACCAAAAAAATAAATCCGGTTATTTTTAAAATTTGCGTGTTGGTGAGATTGGTAAGGGTGTTCAAAAAATTCATACGATATGAGTGTTATTCAATAATATCTCACTATATCGTACACCCACGCGACCGGTGTGCAACCGGTGATTACTTCGTATCCCGAGCATGGAAAAGTATCACCCCTGCGCACACCGACACATTGAGTGACTCTTTCTCACCGCTCATGGGAATCTGAATGCGCACCGAGACATCGGTGAGCACCTCCGGTTCTACGCCGGTGACTTCATTCCCAAAAATGAATGCGGTGTCCCCTTGTGGAGTATACGCGGTGTACGGAATCGCGTCTGGCGTTTGCTCAACGGCAACAAGCATTACACCCTCTCCAGCGAGACGGGTAATGAGTGTCTGAATGTCAGCGATAACTTCGTATTGCACTGTGTGGGTGGCGCCAAGAGATGTCTTGAGAATCTCTTTGTTTTCCCTACCAAAGCGGTCAGAGGGAGCCGGCGTATACCCCGTGAGGAATATTTTGGACACACCGGCCCCGTCAGCACTCCGAAAAATAGCGCCCACATTGTGCGCGCTCCGGATATTGTGAAGTATGACGAATGTCTCCATAGATAAAAGGATGATACACTAAATATGCACATGCTCAATCTCTTCCCCATTCAATTTCTCGCACCCGTGGCTTACTTTCTCCTCCGTGTAGTGCTCGGTTTTGTACTGCTTCGGCTCGGTATCCGACATTTTCACAATCGTGCAGTGCTCGCACCGCACTTCTCATTTCGTTTCTTCCCCTTTGGAACCTTCTTTGCGTGGTACCTGAGCATCGTTGAGATCGTACTCGGTGGCTTGCTCATAGCTGGTTTTCTTACGCAAATTGCCTCACTCCTCACTATCCTCCTCGCACTTAAGTTTCTCATCATGTACAGACGCTTCGCGCACCCGCTCATCCCTGAGCGCACCGTGTACTTTTTCATGCTTGGAGTGGCTACATCACTCTGCATCACCGGTGCCGGTATCTTTGCGTTTGATTTGCCGATTTAAAAACAAACATAAATTGAACAATTAAAAACTGTCCCCCAGACAGTTTTTTGGTCGGCCATATTTTCACTTCGTTCAAATCTGTCGTCACGAGTTGCTAAGTATTTTCTTTCACTACGTTCAGAAAATCCTAAGCACTCGCGACCCCGGCTCGCGGTTTTACCTCCTTGTGGTCGGCAAAACATCGCTCCGCCTCGGACAACTAAAAAACAGTGCGCAGGCACTGTTTTTCTTTACGTTGTCC
>CAYRMF010000054.1:0-460 GCA_964425475.1 uncultured Candidatus Saccharibacteria bacterium
ACAAACTCCCCGCGGACGTGGTCGGGGTGGTCGATGAAGTATTGAAGCACTTCCTCTGGAGTCCCCGTCACCACCTCTTCAAACATTTTCGTGAGTTCGCGCCCAACGATAACCTTCCATTCGAATGGAAGGTTTGCTGAAGTATCTTGTGAAGCATGGTGGGCGACGATAGCTTCGAGTGTCTTCATGATACGGTGTGGCGCCTCGTAAAACATGACGGGGGTGTGGTACTCCGGCAAACTTTTGAAAAAAGTTTGCCGGCCCTTTTTGAGTGGCACAAATCCAAGAAATGCAAAACTATTCCCCGATACTCCCGCGATAGAAAAAAGTGCGGTAATCGCTGAAGCTCCGGGGATAGCGTCGAGGGGGGCGCCCCCCGGGCCGGGGGGCGCCCCCCAAAAAAACCCCCGGGGCGGGTATACGTGGGGGACCCCCCCCCGCCACCGGGGCTAGTTGGTAA
>CAYRMF010000054.1:470-2211 GCA_964425475.1 uncultured Candidatus Saccharibacteria bacterium
GTGCTCAACAAAAAAAAAATATACAAAAAACCCCCCCCCCTCCCCCCTTGTCACGACTGGGTGCTCCGCCCCGCGCCCGCCCGGGGGGGGGGGGCGGGCGCGCCCCCCGCCCCCCCCCCCCGCGCCACCAAAAACACCCCTGGGTCAGAGATTCCTGGCGTCCCCGCATCCGAGACGAGTGCTATGTGTTTCCCCTCCTCGAGGTCCCGCAAAATATCCTCATGCACCTTCTCGCTCGCGTGCGCGTCGTAGCGCTTCAGTTTCGTCTCAATGCCGTGGTGCTTGCAGAGATTTCCCGTCACCCGTGTGTCCTCGCAGAGTATGTAGTCTGCCTCCCTGAGCACACGAATAGCCCGCAGGGTGATATCCTCCATGTTCCCTATTGGTGTTGCAACGATTGAGAGTATTCCGGTCATATGTGTCATAGTAATGTTATGTGCGATACACATCTTTTCGATGTTGCACTCGTACAATAATAATATCCTTTCCGTCGAGATCAAAAAGGACGCGATGGTCACCAATTCGTATTCGATACTCTCCAGTCATATCTCCCTCAAGTCGCTTCGCTACCCGAGCAATATCGGTGAGCGACGTAACGTAGAGTAGTTTCTTTCCCAGACGCTTCTTCACTATTGGCTCCAGTCCATCAATATCTTTCTTTGCAGTCTTCGTAATGAGTATTCTGTACGCCATACACTACTCAATCGAGCCAAACACATCGGTGAACGAAAAAACATCACCACTTTTTCTCTCCCCGCGCGACTTTTTTATCGATGCGATGAGCTTTGGGTTACGCGAGGAAATATAGTCCTCATACGCATCGATGTCGACAATGACCGATGTGGGCACACCTCGCTCAGTGATGATGAGTGGCTCCTGCGTCTTTTTCACATGCGCGAGCGCATCCTTAAAATTGTTGCGTAAGTCAGATGATTGTATGGTTTTTATCATATACAAACATAGTATACTATCCAGTTGTACAAGTCAATTGTACAATTCTCTCCGTTTTGAGAACCCAAAAAAGAGACGAGCGTACCAATATACCGGTACGCTCTTGTCCGTCAAAAACTTGACTAGTCCCACTGACTCATTCTGTCGGCTCTGAGTTGCTGGTGCAAAACAGGATGATCTCTTCGAAACTTCGAATAATTCAGCATCATCCTGCGGAGTGGAATAAGGACTTTTCGGAGTCCCCGAAACATCCACTCAGGAAGAACTGCCCTCACGAACTTTTTCATGCCTCGCTCCTCTGCTTGAATAACTTTCCTCAGATTACAGTGTTTTCTCGTTTCGTCAACATGTCCGCAACCTGTGTCACATCCCCCGCACCCATGACGAGGATGAGGTCTTTTTCAGTCGCAGAAGCGGTGATGCGGGCGACCACATCATCAAAGGTTTGGAGTGCGAGCGCAGGTCTCCCCTTCTCTACGACCGCATCGGCGAGCTTGGTGTGTGAGATACCAGAAATATTTTCTTCGCGCGCCGCATAGATGGGAAGAATGTACGTCATGTCTGCCAAGCCGAGAGCGTCGACAAAATTATCAAAAAGTTCGTTCGTGCGCGTGTAGGTATGTGACTGAAAGACAAGTGTCAGTTTCCTGTCAGGATACAGTTCACGCGCACCGCGGATGGTCGCGGTGATTTCAGTCGGATGATGCCCATAGTCGTCGTACACCTTTGCGCCGTTCACTTCCCCCTTGTATTCAAACCGGCGCCACGTCCCCGCAAACTGCGTGAGCGC
>CAYRMF010000054.1:2311-4786 GCA_964425475.1 uncultured Candidatus Saccharibacteria bacterium
CGGAGAGAACCAACAATTCCTGAAGGATCGAATCCTGCAGACTCAAGAATATCGATAATCATCGCAGTCGTTGTCGTCTTGCCATGGCTCCCCGCCACCGCGATGAGGTAGTACTCATTCGCCACCATGCCGAGCGCATCGAAGTAGTTGATGGTGGGGATTCTAGAATCGAACGCCTTTTTGAGAAGTGCGGGATTGAGATTGTGCCACGCTTCACTATAGACATACACATCTGCCTCGGGTAATACTGAGGTATCGAGAGAGATAGAGATTCCCATTTCGCGGAGCGCATCGAGCGTCTGAGGACTTGGAATGTCATTTGTGCCTGTTACCTCTTTCCCTTCGTGGTGACAGAGTCGCGCAAGTGCAGACATGCCAATGCCCCCAATCCCAATGAAGTGTACTTTTTTAATATCACTCAATTTCATGGATCTTTGATTGTATTATCTTCACAAACTGATCATTGCGGTCATACTCATTTACAAACATACCGAACGATGCAAAGCCAGGAGAAAAGAGGAGGACATCGCCGGGCTGGGCTTCGCCCAGCCCGGCCTTCACTGCATTTTCCAACACTTCCCTTCCTGTCGCGCCCTCAGAAACCTTCCATTCGAATGGAAGGTTTCTGAGTTTTTCTATGAGTTTGTCTGTGCCGGTACCGGGGAGAAACACTACCTGTTTGCAGTACTTCTCTATTGGCGCTATGAGCACACTCGGGTCCACCTCCTTGTACGCTCCGCCGGCAATGAGAATGACGTTCTTTTCGCCTTCAAGCGGATTAGCGACCGCCTCAATACCGCGTACGGTCGCTGTGGGTGTCGTCGCGTTGTTGTCGTTATATACTTTCACACCCTCAACACTACCCAAATACTCAAGCCGACCGGGCACTCCGGGGAATGTTGCAAACCCTTCAAAAATTTCTTCATCGGTAATTCCCGTGGCCCGGAGTGCCTCAAGCGCGAGCGCAGCGTTGAGCCGATTATGCTCCCCCGGCATTTTGAGTATGCAATCTTCAGGGAGTACTGAATCGTCGACAAGCATCACCTCCTGTCCGAGAGTAATTCCCTTCCCCCGTGCGAAGGTCTTTGCCCGCTCAAATACATCGGGTGTGGTGACGAACACGCCACTTTCTTCTTGATTCAAAAATATATTTGCCTTATCGGCAAAGTACGCGTCCATACCTGCCCTGTACTCAACCTCACTTGGTGAGGTTGTAGTACTGGGGTCTCGCTTTACATAGTAATTGAGATGATCTTCCATGAAGTTGGTGAAAACTGCAATGTGGGGGCTGATGCCCGCCCACCCGAAGCCTTGCAACTGCCACGAGTCGAGCTCCATGACCGCGATTGAATCTTCGTGTACCTCGCGGATGAGTTGCAGGTTCGACACCCCACGAACGTTCCCGCCGAGGAGCACTCCACCAGCTTGCGAAATACCCTCAGTCATCGTACTTAAGACATGGTGAATCATGTGGGTCACGGTCGATTTTCCGCGCGTACCAGTTACCCCAATGATTGGAATTCCCGAGAGTTTTGCAAAGAGCGCACCACTCATCGCCAATTCTGTACCACTCTCACGCGCAATCGTGATGAACGGCGAATCAGAGGGTACCCCCGCTGCGACGAGTACCATGTCACGACCACGGAAATCCGCTTCGCTGTGTCCGCCAAGTGAGTACGTGATGTTGGGGTATGCTTTCAATTTCTCGAGTGACTCCGCGAGTTGCTCTTCGTTCTTCATATCGGTCACGATAATATCCGCACCACAATCTGCCAAATACGCAGTATCACCGACCCCACGACCGAGAAGACCCAAGCCAAACACAGTAATCTTTTTACCCCCAAAATATGCCTTTCCATCTACCATATAAATCGAATCATAGCATAAAACAGAAATCATTCTAAACACCCCCACACCCGTGACTTTCTCAATCCTGTTATACTTATAGTATATGAATAATACACTTGAATCGTCGCGTTTCTTCCCCGTCGTTGCATGGACTCTTGTTATTGGTTTTGCATTCTTTACGTACTCACTCACCACACGTCTCCAAACTGAACTTTCCGATATCGGAGATGGTGTCTCGCGTCTTGAAACAAAGATAAATAATCTTGAGGCACAAAAAGCAACTGATACCACATCTACTACTGTGAAGGCACAATAGTTATTGTCACGAGACACAAAACACACAGCCCCGCTTCGCGGGGCTGTGTGTTTTTATGCTCTAGCCAACCCTCATTCTTGTTCGTATACTCACAACAGAATGTTTCTTCCTTCGGTCGAAAACGGGAAATTCCTGTCGCAGGGCAGGAATTTCAGCTCGCACGGTTAGTGCTTTTCAAAGTCCGCGCTCTAGGATTTGCACCACAAGAGTATTTCCGTTTTTATAGTCGCCTCGTCGGCTCCTTAAAAACTAGGTCAACCTAGGACCCTTCGAGTGAGCCAGTTTGGGGAACTGGCGCAAGAGGTTGTCGA
>CAYRMF010000055.1:0-4730 GCA_964425475.1 uncultured Candidatus Saccharibacteria bacterium
GTGAGTATGATGTCCTTCACCTCCGATGTAGTCAGTGCGGGATTGTACCCCATGAGGAGCGCTACGAGTCCCGCAACGTGTGGAGTCGCCATTGAGGTGCCCTGCATAAAGCCATATTTTTCATCAGCACCATCTGTAAAACGTGATACCTGCACATCATCAACAAGGCAACTGTCATAGTTACTATCTGAAGCATTACTCACCCAGCGAAAACGGAATGAGAAGTTTGCGGTCAGGAACTCCGTTGGAATAGCGACATCGGTGAAATGGTATTCAGCTGAACCTATATCACTCATAGCTATCTCATTATTTAACGTATCGAGCGTTGCCTCATCCCATCGCTCAATCTCGGTATAGCTGTTGCCATCACCACTCACTTCGAGCGCTACATAATCAAGCCATTCGCTTTCGTTGTATTCGGTATCGCACTGAGTCCAAAAGTCGAGAGAGGCACCCGTACCACTCACATCGTATGTGGGTGACGTAATACTTGTACTTGCGTTATTGGCGTAAGGAATTGCCGTATCGGCATACAGTACCTTTCCCCAATCTCCACCAAGGTTGTAGGTGCCCCAATTGTTTCCTGCACCTCCTTTCACCCACCCGAGTGGAGTAGCCGGTGGCACAACCCCTTCAAATAACTCACTGAGTACAGTCGTGTTTGCAATGGCACTGAATATATTTGTCCCCGGTGCTCCCACGTCCACAGAGGTCGTGCCAAAATTAGAAAAGGATGCGAGTGCGTCGTTTTGGTCGGTGGCAGTCACAGAAATAATGTTCGCGGAACTGAAATCCGAGGGATACAGGTGGGAAGTTTCATTATCTCGATTATTATTCCCTGCAGCAGCGACAAAAATACCGGGGAATGCGTCAATGGCATCCTTTAGTGCTTGGTCATATGAAGGTCCTGCCCAGCTTGCGTTTATTACTTTCGCTCCATTGTATTTTGCAAAGTAAATTGATTTTATATTGTCGGCGGTGGTAAGAGAGGTGCGCAGTGCCATTATTTTTGCATTGGGTGCCACGCCGGTGATGCCTTTACTATTGTCATGAATAGCAGCGATGGTGCCTGCGATATGTGTCCCGTGGGAAGAGTCTGTTGGCAGTGGCGTCTTGTCATAACTATCATAATCATACCCATGATTACAATTACCGAGCGGGGTATCGTCATCACTCACACAGTTGGTGCCGTCCCACATGTTTGCGAGGAGGTCGGGGTGATTGTATGCCACACCGATGTCGATGACTGCGACAATCACCGAGTTGGTAGCGTTTGTTCCTTCATCTATCACCCACGCTTCGGGAATATCGATGTCTGCGTCGCTCGTACCTGAAACTGCATTAACCATCTGTCCTGTATTTTCGAGCGACCACAATTTAGAAAAGTCAGTGTCATTGGTAGCTATTTCGTATTGAAAATTGGGCTGGGCGTATTCTACATTCGAATTGCGCTCGAGTTGCTCCACAGTCTCCTCGACCGTATCTCCGTCAAGAATTTTCAACACTGAAATATTCTCTTCGGGGAGGCGTTCTACTTGGTCTAGTGAAAGTACGTCCGCAAAATTGAGCGCTTTCGCTCTTCCCTCTTTTGAACTGAGGTCAATTTTGGTTTCTTTGTATTTTACGAGGACTTCATCTTCCGCGTACTTGAGAGAATTTTTCTCGTCGGTTTGTAGATCGGCTACTATGGGTGCTTGTAGCGAATCAGCGGTCGCACTGTCTCCAGATACAATCTCTTGACTTTGCACAAGACTTGTCGTTTTTTTGTAGTCGGCACCTTCATGAGAAACCTGTTTCGCGCTACGCAGTGGTGATGCGGTGAGTGTATCTGCATAAAGGGGTTGTACACAAAAAACCACTGCAAGAGTCATCGATACCGCCGTGTAGAGTGATTGTTTCATACAGAGCTGATAGTACCATTTTATGAATAATTCATAAACGTCTGAGCAGAGTGAAAATGAGATTTCAATTTTTTGAACACACTTTGCTATACTTATGTACGTATGAAAAAACAGACCATGCACACCTCACACGTATACCGCACGTTTGAATCGACAAACAGGTACGCGATTGAAATTGCGATTGATAACTATAACGATATTTTCAATGAGTGGGACCCCGCACCCTTTAAGCGTCGCAGTCTCAATCCTGAATTGCAGTACTTTATTGACGAGTGTTCGAACGACATCTCAATCAGACACCCTCTCGCGATTGTGTTCTACATGCCGGGAAGTGAACATACTCCAGAAAAGGAGGCCATCTGCATAGACGGCATTCACACTCACTTTGCATACATGAAGCATGTGCTCGATAAAGACGAGCGAGATGTCATGATGAACGTGTTTCGAAATATGGTCATCGGCATACTGCTCCTCTGCCTCGCATTTGCCATTGAGTCGCAACAATATGATTTTTTTGCTATCAAGATTGTCACTGAAGGCTTCTTCATTGGCGGGTGGGTGTTTATCTGGGAAGCGCTCGCGACGATTGGTTTCAAAAATAGTGATATGCGATACAGACAGCGAGAGCTCGCGCGACTCCTCGACGCCCCCATTGTCTTCAAGAAGGAACAACTCCCAGAGCAATCGGCGCGCACGACAGCATAGCGTCCCCTCCACTTTGCTATCTTGGTACCTGTGATAAAATGTCACTCATGTACACTCACAAGAAACATCTCTTTTTTGACATGGATGATACCGTGTCCCCCTCGCGTACCGCTATGGAAGACGAGGTGCATGCACTCTATGCGTCACTCACACACGACATTATTGTGGTTTCGGGTGCGCGAGTTTCACAAATCGATTACCAAATTCGAAGTCTGCCCGTGTACCGACTCGGTCAGAATGGGAACGAAGCGGTCGACCCTTCCGGTCGGCAACTCTGGAACGAGTTTTTGAGTGACGAGCATGCACAGTACATTCATGAGCACATTATGAACATGCGCGCGCTCCATGGCGCTGAGGTGGCACATGAAGATGACCTCGTCGAGCACCGCGGTGCGCAGATGTCATACAGTCTCATTGGCCACCACGAAGCGCTTGAAAAGAAGAAACAGTGTGACCCTGACCGACGTGTACGGCTCTCTCTCCTTGAAAAGGTGCCCTTCGAGCACGAGGCGCTTGAGGTAAAAATCGGTGGCACGACGTGCTTCGACTATTTCCAAAAGGGTAAGCACAAGGGCTACAACGTTGCGCGACTCATCGAGCACATGGGTTGGGACAAAGATGCGTGTATGTACTTTGGCGATGCTATCTTCCCCGGTGGGAATGATGAAACCGTTATCGGTGTCATCGATACCTTCCCCGTGGATAACCACCTCCACACGTACCGTGTGCTCAAGGAGCATTTTTTGGACTAGGGTGACTCCTGTCGTACTCAAGGATGTACCCTACTGTCCGTGGCCATTTGGGGAGTGGTTTGTCGGTGAGGAGCGCGATGGCTTGTGCGTTTGAGTATCCACCTTCATTGATTAAAGATGTTATGGCGGTAATACTCTCGGTGAGCACAGTTTTGTACTTATCTATAAGAAGCTCCTTTGCTATTTCTTGATATAAGGGGTCATCCTTAAATTCTTCACGTTCGCGTTGTGCTCGAAGATAATCATATGCTTTTACTTCGCCACTGAAAAATAGGTACTGCTTATGTGATGCAAAAAAATCTACCTTCCAAATACTCAGAAATGCGATGATTTCATCGCGTGCACGCTCATACGCATTTATCATTTCGTCAGTAAATGCGAGCTCAAGTATTTCACGCTTGGAAGCGGAGTCGCCTACTGCTCCGTAGTCTTCTATATGCTCATCAAACTTACTTTCAACTCTATAGCGAAACATTAATCTCAGCAATCGATTTTTTTGATGCTCACGCTCGTGTGTGCGTATAAGATTCCCCTCTGGATCATAGGCCATGTGAGGAGCATCGGGACTCATATTGATGACATTGTACAATATCGGCTCATTAAGGCTCTTCATTGATGAGAAACCACTATCGTTGTATGGCTCAACGTTTATCTTGCTCTTACTCAAAATGGATGATGCATGCACTTTGTCAGTGTAAATATCGAAAGAAATAGGCCCTTTTTCAACACGACAGGGGGAAGCACTGTCAAAATCAATACCCGTAAGGTTACTGGCAAGTGCCCGGTCATCGGGAAAAGAAATTTGTTCTCGTAACATCAATGAGCGCATAGCATAAAATTTGTTCAACATGGCCTCAAACTGTTCAAATTGTTTTTTTGAAAATCCATACTGCACAGCAAAGCGAGCCAATATGTCGAGCAGTTTTTCTCTAGGTACGTCATTGTCGAAGGCAATCATGCGTTCGATGAATGTGCGACACTGCGCAATCGCCTTGCGCTGGCGGACAAATTTATCTTTAAACTCATGAAACGCCTCACGGTGGTCCTTTGAAGATGATTTAAAAATTTTGTGTACTTCAACATCCGGATCGAATTCCTCCCCAAAGGGAGGAATGTCGCGAAGTGTTTCTTCAAAATCGTGGTCGATGAGACTGTTAAATTCTTCAGTCGACAGTTGAGCAGAACGCTCCTTTATTCTCAATATTTTTTCCTGTGCAAGTGAAAGTTGTGATGTATCACCTACATACTCTTCTGTATCATTTGGAACTAGATTCTCAAAACCTTTCATACTATGACTTATCCTTCCACTCTAACAGGTGTTGGAATAATTCAGCCCTATTGATGGGGACAAAATCTAAGTCGGGCTACCGAG
>CAYRMF010000056.1:0-4678 GCA_964425475.1 uncultured Candidatus Saccharibacteria bacterium
GGAATGACCTGTCGCGAAAGCGCGATAGTGGTGCGCGGGATGATGTTCACGTCACCATCGTTCGCGTGGTATGTTCCGGTGATAAGCCCAAAGATAGTGCTCTTTCCAGCGCCATTTTGCCCCATAAGTGTGAGCTTTGCTCCTTTTCGAATAACAAAGTTTGCTCCGATAAGAATCGGTTTATTGTGCGTATATTCAAATGTGACGTCACTAAAAGTGACGAGCCCTGCCTCCTTTGCCATATATACAGTAGACTAGCGCATTTTGAGCAAGTATGAAAGCACCCGCCACATTCGTGGCGGGTGCTTTCATTTATTTCTTGGTTGTCTTCTTCGGCTTCTTTTTATCCTTTTTATGCGTCACATGTTCTGCCATACTCTTTGGATTAGATTACTAAATCCCTCTTCCCTATAGCGTACCACGTCACAGTTTCATAAAATCAATCTTTCCACACAGTTTGGTCATATACGCAATATAGAAAAAGAAACTCCACTTGCTATAGTGGGAAACATGAAAAAATATCTTCGACAGTGTCTCTATGCAACAGTGTTTCTTACGGGAGCAGCTGTACTTGTTATTGAGGTGGTGGCAGTTCGTATACTCGCACCTCACTTCGGTGCATCACTCCTCGTACTTTCAAGTGTCCTCACTGTTATTCTTGGTGCTTTGAGTGCAGGGTACTCGTATGGTGGTAGAGTATCGGATAGATTTCCCTACCACCGACTGCTTTTCGGTATTATTGCTATAAGTGGCGTTGTACTCCTTGCTTCTGAATGGCTAGCACTTTGGATTATGCCGAATATGGGTGAGTCACTTATGAAAATAGCAATGATCGTAGGACCACTGATGGTCGGGCTTCTCCTCTTCTTCGTACCTGCATTTTTGCTCGGCATAGTATCCCCATTTGTCATAAAACTTCAGGTTATGAGCAGTGATACCGATCAAGTTGGAACTGTGGTTGGGAGAACATTCCTCTGGGGTACTGTGGGAAGCATTGTGGGGAGTATCCTTACAGGATTCGTCCTCGTTCCTTTTTTAGGGGTATCAATGAGTATTATAAGTACGGCAATTATGCTCATTTGTCTTGGAATTGTGGGGGTATATGGAACGAGATATATACCGTATGAGCCAATGCCTTTTCCCTACCGTATTGTAGCAAATTCAACATATTTTATACTCGGTGTGCTCTTGCTTGGCACACTCTTTTTTGCACTTGCTCGAGCAACACCGGTATTTTCGCCATATTCCGTTGTGTATGACGGTGAGGGCATATACAGTCACATCCTCGTGTACGAGCGTAATTTCAATGGACACACGGTACGCGTGCTCAAACAAGATACCAACCCCTCATCGGCGGTTGATATGAATTCATATGATTTGCTCTATGGGTACGCACATTTTGTTGAACTGTATCCCTTTCTCGTGCCCAACGCCAAAGATTTTTATCTTATTGGTGCGGGGTCGTACAGTATCCCGAGAACACTCGTTGCTCGAAATAAGGATATGAGCATCGACATTACCGAAATAGAACCATCGCTTTCGAAACTTGCAGAAACGTATTTTGATGTTCACGATTGGTCACGCATCCATACGTATACCCAAGATGGACGTGTGTTCCTGTCAGAGAGCACCACAACCTACGATGTTATTTTTGGAGATGCATTTATCACCGATTATAGCGTCCCCGCACACCTCATCACACGTGAGTTTTTTCTTGAGTTGCAGAAGAGTTTGAAACCGGAGGGTGTTTTTATACTCAATAGCATTGGAATCCTGGGAGGCGAGGCCCCCACCTTCACCGGCTCGCTCGTTCGCACAATGGAGAGCGTCTTCCCAAACCTCAAAGTGTATGCATTTCATCCTAATGATTCAAAAATACAGCAAAACATTGTGTACATTGCGCGCAATGGGAACACACCGATTGATATTGAGGATCAGACGGTTTATCCAACATACAGTACAGAGGCGGTGCGTGTGGGGGATATTGAGGTCCCCCTCTGGTATTTTGATAAGGAAAATGAGCTCACGCTCACCGATGATCGTGCTCCGGCGGAGTATCTCATGCTCGCACAGTTTGATTAAATGCATTCACCCGTGCACAAAAACAGCGAGCGTGCGCTCGCTGTTTTTGTGCAACTTGGTACACTGTATGCATGAAAATTTTCTCGTGGAATGTGAACGGTATTCGGGCGGTGATAAAAAAAGGAGATTTTAAGCGATTTCTTGATGCATATGACCCCGATATACTGTGCTTACAAGAGACAAAAGCCTTTGACCACCAAATTGAAGTCGATTTTCCACAATATGAGGAATATTGGTGTTCTGCAGAGAAAAAAGGATACTCGGGCACTGCTATTTTTACAAAACACGCACCAATAGACATTCTGCAAGGTTTTCCAGAAAAAATAATAAATACATACGCGCTTTCTGACCAATACGGAGACACTTCAAAAGAAGGGAGGATTATTACACTCGAATTTGAGCCGTTTTTTGTCACAAGTGTGTATACCCCGAATGCAAAAGACGACCTTTCGCGCATTCCCATGCGACACAAAAACTGGGACCCGGCATTCTTAGAATATATGAAAGAACTTGAGAAGCAGAAGCCAGTCATTTTTTGTGGCGACCTCAATGTGGCACATACCGAAGATGACCTCGCTCGACCAAAAGAAAATGTCGGTAACAAAGGTTTTACCACTGAGGAGCGAGCGGGAGCTTCCGCAATGATTGACGCAGGCTTTGTGGATACCTTTAGGATGTTCACGCAGGGTAATGGAAATTACACATGGTGGTCACACTGGGGTGGAGCACGCGAGCGAAATGTCGGATGGAGAATAGATTATGTCATGGCTTCAAAATCACTTTCAGAAATAATTACGAGAGCACAGATTCACCCCAATGTTCTGGGGAGTGACCACTGCCCTATTTCAATTGAAATGAGTTTGGAGATGTAAAAGTGTAAATAAATAAGCACATCAAATTCAAATTTGTCAATCACTGTCATGGGCACCACTAAAATATGGCTTATTAATAGGACGAAACAGATTTTTCAAATCGTGTCTTTTATAAAGGACATAACAAAATGAGTTATCAACAGTTATGCACAGGCATGTCCTTTACACAAAATTATAAAGGACATACTATATGAGTAGGCCCAGAAAGGGCGAGCAGGTAACTCCCACAGGGGAGATACCCCTTAAAGAGCACATTATAAAATTGAGTTAATACCTCCAAAAGGTGAAAACGATTGAGCCGAATCAAGTAGTTGAATAATCGACTCCTTGATTCGGTTCAAACGCGAATAGCCAAAACTCTAAGTACATCACACTGGTGAGGAAAGCACTGAATTACATGATTCAGACAAGAATCACCAAAACTAACTAAAAGAGTCATACTTAGGAATTGAGCTACTTAGCTCATCCACTGGAACCTCATGTTCCACAATGACTCAGACGACCACCCCACAAACAAAGCCCGTCGGATCGGGCACCGACCATCACCACAGTCGGTAGCCGATCCCACGGGCTTTTTTTATTGTATTTCAAGAGGTGTAAAATTTTTTTTATCCATATTTCAGTTTCCCTCATTGAGACTCAGTACTTTCAATTACTTACGAGGAGCATAATTGAGTTTGACAGAGACACAAAACCTTCCATTCGAATGGAAGGTTTTGTGTTGTCGGTGAACGGTGGCTGTATCTCTAATCCACTTTGTGTTTCTTGTGTAATTCAGCGACGGCTTCCTCTTCTTCCCTGTCGCGCTTTATCTTTCCTGCTTCTCCACGCACTTTGAGCTCATCGATGGGCAATTGCATGAGTGTTTGAGCCGTTTTCTCGAGATACAGAGGGGTGTTTTTCTCTGGATTGTCGAGCACCTCTTCGAGGAGAGCATTGAGCGTATGGCCGAGCTTTGGTCCAGGTTTCTCCCCTGTTATTTCCATGATGCGCACACCGTCAATTTTGAGCATCTTTACCGAGATAGGGTCACGGAGTGCCTCTTCCACCATTGCGGTGTACTTGCGAAGCCGAAACGGTTGTTCCTTTGGCCTTCCGGTACCGATGCGGTCGCATCGGCGAAGTTTCAAGAGGTCCCAGATATTTTCAGCCCCTACATTTGCAATCGTTCTCCGTACCGCAGAAAGTGTAATCTGATCAGGGTCTGAGAAAAACATGTGCCACCGTATGAGCGTTACTACACGTTCTATGCGCTCACGGGGGAATTTGAGGTCTTGGAGGGCCCGCTTTGCCACCTTTGCTCCCACCACTTCATGTCCATGGAAGGTCCAGTCCTTTTTCTCATCTGACCAACGTCGTGTTTCCGGCTTTGATATGTCGTGGAAAAGCCCCGCGAGGCGAATGTCGAATTCCCAGTCCTTGTCTGCCCCGTGTTGCATGGTGCGGAGGAGGTGCTCATACACATCAAATGCGTGTGCTTGATTCTGCTCAACACCGATACCACGAAGGAGGTCGGGCGCGACAAACTGGAGGAGTTGCAATTTCTCGAGAAAAATAATTCCCTGCATCGGCTGTTTTGACTCAAGGATGCGCGAAAACTCATCGCGGATACGCTCCTTTGAAATACGGCTCAAATTTGAGCTATTCTCTAAAATTGCATTCATGGTCTCCCCTTCAATCACGAAACCGAGTTCTACTGCGAGTCGTACCGCGCGCATCATGCG
>CAYRMF010000057.1:0-4448 GCA_964425475.1 uncultured Candidatus Saccharibacteria bacterium
ACCTGTGTCGCCTCTCCTTCTCGCATACCGCGGGTGGTCATTGCGGGTGTGCCGAAGCGAATACCCGAGGGGTCCATCGCGGTGCGTGTTTCATCCGCAATCATGTTTTTATTGAGCGTAATACCAATACTGTCGAGCGCTACCTCTGCCTCCTTTCCCGAGATACCGAGTGAACCAAAGACGTCCGCGAGAATGAGGTGGTTACTGGTCCCCCCTCCCTGCATACGAATACCCGCGGTGTGAAAGACCGCTTCCATTGCTTTCGCATTCTTCAAAATCTGGAGCGCGTACTCCCTGAACTTTGGTGTCATCGCCTCGCCAAACGCTACTGCCTTTCCTGCGATGATATTCATGTGTGGCCCGCCCTGCATACCAGGGAAAACCGTCTTGTTGATTTTCTTTGCAATCTCCTCACTCTCGCGGGTGAGTATCATGCCACCGCGTGGACCGCGGAGTGTCTTGTGGGTCGTCGTCGTAATGACATCAAACCCGTCGTCAAACGGATTCCGTACCGCTCCCCCCGCAATGAGCCCCGCGATGTGTGCCATGTCGGCGACGGTGTATGCGCCCACTTCTTTTGCTATTTCCACAAACTTCGCGTAATCGAGTTCGCGACTGTATGCGGAGAAGCCGGCAAGAATGATTTTTGGCTTGTGCTCGAGTGCCACCTGACGGAGGTGGTCGTAGTCTATCTCCCCCGTGTTCACGTCTTTCATCTTGTACCGGACAAAGTTGAACACCTTATTGATAGAGGTAGTGGGGTGCCCGTGCGTGAGGTGTCCGCCGTGGGAGAGATCCATGCCGAGCACGGTGTCCCCCGGCTCGAGGAGTGCAAAGTACATCGCGCCATTTGCGGGCGCGCCCGAGAGTGGCTGGACGTTCGCGTACGCGCAGTTGAAGAGCTTCTTCGCGCGCTCAATCGCAATCGTTTCGACAATGTCGGTAAACTCCTGCCCACCGTAGTAGCGCTTCCCTGGGTACCCCTCTGAGTACTTATTGGTGAACACCGAGCCGTTCGCTTCGCGAACGGCTCGCGACACGTAGTTCTCACTCGGAATGAGCTCGAGCCCCTTCGCCTCGCGCTCCTCTTCTCCCACAAGTGCTCCATACACCTCCGCGTCTTGCTTTGCAATATATTCGTACATGATGAAAATATAAAATAGTAAATAGAAAATAATAAATATTCAGTTGTATGTTTCCTATGTCATGAAATGTTATGCTTTTCAACCTCTATCGATTATCCCCACTTCCGTGAAGCATCCCCCGCTCTTTGCGTGACGCAAGTTTTTCGAGATTGAGTGACGCGACGTCTTCAAGTGGGAATCCGAACTCAGTGGAAAGTTGTGCAAGGTACCAGAGCACATCCCCCATTTCTTTTTTAATCTCTGCTCGTTTTTCCTCTGACACAAGTGTCGCATCGGTGATATCTGCATCGCGAATAAGCTTCTTTACCTTCTCCAATACTTCCCCCGTCTCTCCCGCGAGTCCGAGGGCTGGGTACACAAAATTTTTCCCCACATTGGGATACACCGCTGTATCACCGACACGTTCTTGATATGTATTGAATTCCATCGCGCCATTTTAGCACCATTTGATACCTCCCCGCAAAAACGGTACTATTACTGCATTATGATGAAACCATATTCAGAACGTACCGTAGACACACAGTACCATGACCTCCTTACCCGCATTATCCGCACCGGCCGTGAGGTGTCTCCTGTACAGGGCGAAAAAGCAAAGATGGTTGTAGGGCATCAAATGCGCTTCGATATGCGAAATGGATTTCCTCTCATCACCGAACGTGATATGTCGGGCCCGTTCCTCAAAGCGGCACTTGGTGAACACATTGCATTCCTCAATGGTGCGCGCACGCAGGAGCAACTCATGGCGTTTGGATGTAAGTTTTGGGACAGATGGGTCACCAAAGAAAAGTGTGACATCTTCGGGCTTCCCGAAGGAGATTTAGGTGATGGCTCATACGGCGCGGCATGGGCATCATTCCCCACTGCAGAAGGTGCCCCCTTTAATCAGATAGAGCACGTCATTAAGCAAATCACTGAACGTCCGTACCTGCGTACGCACATCATTACTCCGTGGGTGCCACAGTATGTCATTCAACACAGTGAGCTCACGCGTAGGACCGTAGTGGCTCCATGCCATGGATGGATTCATGTACTCACCTTCCCCGAATCAAAGGAGCTTGCCATTCATCACTTCCAACGCAGTGCCGATGTTCCTGTAGGGCTTGCGTTCAATATCGTGCAATATGCGGCATTCGGTATGATGGTTGGCAAACTCATTGGCTATGAAATGGTGGAATATGTACATACACTTTCAGATGCACACATCTATGAAAGTCAGTATGAAAAAGTGGAGGAACTTCTCACGCGTGAATCTCGCCGTTTCCCCACCATGAATCTCGAGGCAGACGGTATCGAAAAGATAACGGACTTCCGTCCCGAACACTTCGTGCTTGGAGACGATTACGAACCGCACCCCAAAATGCTTATCCCAACCCCCGTATAACCAATATGGCAGACGAACATGCATTCTTGAATATCGAAAACGCACGTGTTCCACTTCAGATAACCAACATGAAGCGTATCGCGGAAGATGGTGTATGCCCCTTTTGCCCCGAGCATCTCGCAAAGTACCACACCCCGCCTATTGTGAAAGAGGGTGCATACTGGCTCGTGACCCCCAATATGTACCCATACGAAAATACGGCACACCATTTCCTTTTCATCACCAAAGAACACCTCACCGATTCACAAAAACTTTCACCCGTGGCGTGGAGTGAACTCCAAACACTTTTGCAGTGGGTTATCGAGACATACGCTATATCAAGTGGCACCCTCCTCATGCGCTCCGGTGATATGAGCAAAACAGGAGCATCAGTAATGCACCTCCATGCGCAATTTGTTGTAGGGAGTGACGCTACAAAGCCAGTTTTCACACGGGTAGGCTAATCTGCGACCAAAATAATTTCAATGCCGGCACTCTTCAAAATAGTTTCCGCATCAAGCAGTGAATATCCCTTTTTATAAAAAACTCTTTTAAATCCTGCTTCCATAAGTGCTCGTGCGCACGATGGACACGGAAAGGTTGTTACATAAATGTCTGCGCCATCAGTACTAATCCCCTGTTTTGCGGCGAGAGCTATTGCCCACGCTTCTGCGTGTATGGAGAGATACACTCCTGGTCCTTGCCCTGCGTCAAGGTTTGAACGAGGATCGCCATCAATTTCCATAGTATGCACACTTTGATAGTGTTTGTTGTGTGTCATGACAAGCACCTTACCATCCTTCACAATTGCCGATGCTATTTGACGCCACCAATCTGCACTCTTTTGTGCCTCACCTTCAAGTGCTACGAGTAATTCTTGGGCAAAGGTATCATGCGTCACCGTTCTATCAGGCGGAACTTGAAATTCAGTTGTTGAAATTTGTTTTGTCCAACGCAAAAATGTGTGTACACGCTCCACTTTGAGGGTTGGAGCAAATTGCTCGAGAAGTGAATCAATAATTTCGTCATGGGGAATAACAATTCGCTCATATTTTGAAAGGCATTCAGCAAGTTTTTCAGTCTGCAAAATCTCCACCGAGGTAAAGCCGTGAGCATGTAGTTCTTGTACCACATCCACCGCATCGAGCGCACGAAAGTCACGGTCGAGGTACGGTGTGATGTTCTTCCCCTCTACATTGTCTACGAGAAAAATATCAGCATCCGGATACTGACGAAGAAACGTGAGCGTACCTGAGTGTACTACCGGAATATATGCAAACACCGCTTCCATGCTAGTTTGATTTCACCTTATTGAGTACCTCACGCACCATGTCGGGAATGAGTCGCGCAAACTCCTCTGCTAATTCATCCGCTCCGAGCATACTCACCTGGCGAACGCGTGCGGTCGTGGAGGTGGTTGCCTGTGGAGGAAGTGTGTGCACTTCACCACAATGTGACGCGAGTTCCGCATCAACGGTAAAATCCTTTGTTGACTCTGAGGCAATATACACATCGGGCTTAATGGTTTTGATGAGCATTTCAAGCTCATGGTGTATATCTCGAAGCACCACAATATCGACATGACGGAGGTGGAGCAACATCGCAATGCGCTCTTCCTGTGGAACTACGGGGCGCCCATCACCCTTTCGTTTGCGGGTGAGTTCGTCTGAATCAACGCCGACAACGAGTACATCCCCGTATGACTTCGCCTTCTCGAGGTACTGCGCGTGACCGACGTGGAGTAAATCATACACACCCTGTGTGAGTACCACCTTTTTCCCTGATACGCGAAGAGTATCGAGTGTACATTTAAGCACTTCATAATCGGTAAAGTAGCGTGTACCATACTCGACATACTCGCGTACTGATGTAGTATCTCCCGGTGACGATTTTTGCATGTGCCCATTATACCGTTTTTGAAGAGTACTCCAAATTGTCTCGAG
>CAYRMF010000058.1:0-114 GCA_964425475.1 uncultured Candidatus Saccharibacteria bacterium
CGCTTTGCCATCACCTTCCACCGCTCAAAAAGAAAAATAGATAATAGAACATAGAATATAGAATATAGAATATAGAATATAGAACAGAGAAAATATAAGATAGACGAGTAGAGA
>CAYRMF010000058.1:214-4430 GCA_964425475.1 uncultured Candidatus Saccharibacteria bacterium
ATAAATACACAGGGTTACCCTGTGAGAAAACGAAAAATTGTACCTGTCAAACAATAAATACACAGGGTTACCCTGTGAGAAAACGAAAAATTGTACCTGTCAAACAATGAGTGCGTAGAAAGTCCACCCCATTGCCAAAACCCTCGCCTCACGGTATAGTAGCGCCCACATATGGCAATCACAAAGAATGCAAAGAAAGCAGAGCGCGCATCACAAAACAAGCGCGTCTATAACATCAGAAAGAAGGTAATCCTTCATGATGCAGTAAAGTCGTTCCGCACTGAAGTCGGAAAGGGAAATGCAAAAGAAGCAGAAGCGTTGCTTCCTGCAGTATTCAAAGCTCTCGACAAGTCTGCAAAGAAAGGAGTCATCAAAGACAATACCGCAGACAGACGGAAGTCACGACTTGTTGCGTCACTCAAGAAGATAGGGAAGTAAGTTGGACATACAAAATATATAGAACATAAAAACCCTCGCAACCCATGGTTGAAGGGGTTTTTGTTATACACACGTCAACCACAAGCATTCTTGCGAACAGAGTACAATGTAGACATATTAAGTAGTGTTTTTTTATGTTAGATATTTTTAAACCCGAGAACGATAAAAAGCGACTCATTGTGCTTCTCGTCATCTTGGTAGCAGTCATGACGTTTTCCTTGGTGTACAAGAGCTTGGTTCTCACACCAGACACCGAAGTGCCTGTACGTGTAGAGACAACAGGCGAACAGAAAAATGATACAAAGGACACTGTGCAGAACACACAGCAGGTCATGCCAGCTGACGGTGTCACTCCAGGTGCGTCAAACGCGGACTCAAATGTCCCGATGCCGCCATCGGTGGATGAAATAAACAAAAAAATTGCGGAACAAAAAGCAAAAAATCCTCTACCCTCAACAGAAGTAGACACTAAAAAAATTGCTGATGAAGTAAGTAAGAATGTCCCCTCAACCCCAGTCACCCAATAAGTAATCATTTATATGAAATCTCTCATTACATACATCAAATTCGGTATCCCAGGCATTGTGGCCGGTGTATTCATCGCAACAGGTGTTCAGCTTGTCTTTGCATGGACTGCACCAGCTGGAGCGCCACCAAGTAACAACACCCCAGCTCCAATAAATGTGAGCGCGACAAACCAGACAAAAACAGGCTCATTGACACTCGGCGTGAGTGTACTCAGTCCGATATTTTATGATTCGAATGACACAAGTTATTACACTGACCCAAATGGCGTGAGCTCTTTGAATGATATACGTCCCAACATCATGTATGACCGACAAAACATTGGCTACTACGTTGACCCAAACAGCTCCTCACGATTCAATTATGGTGTCTATGACAATCTGTATTCAAACGGGTGGATGCAGACTCCTATTTTCTATGATGCAAATGATAATGGCTACTACGTTGACCCAAATAGCACTACGTTCTTATATAACATATACTCAAATAACTGGGCACAGTTTAATTCTGGGACTGTTGGTTACGCTGCAGGATTTTATGGAGCAGGGTGGAGTCATAATGCACAACCACAAAATGCAAACGGTTCAATCTATACCAACGATGTATACCTCAGGTCTATCGGAAAATGGGCAAGTCAGTTGACCAAACCAAATTGTCGTATTCAAACTACAGAATTCCAACAACATGCTGGTCCGGGGGCTGTAGTTACTGGACAAACAGGTGTAAACTGTTCTGAAAGTGGTTCATGTTGGACGCCGATATATTCTTGGATTGTCTGTGATTAGCTTGATTTCAAAATTCGTATATTAAATATGACACAAAACCCCGCGCCAAAGGCGCGGGTTTTGTGTATCAGTCCTTACTAGATTTCTATAGACATGAGTACATATATAATGCGGATTCACAAATTCCTTTGTAACCTTTTTCTGATTTTGGTATGTTATTAACTATATGAAAATCGGATTTATAGGACAGGGTTGGATAGGGAGACATTTTGCAGATGATTTTGAGAACCGTGGGTATGAAGTGGTACGCTATAGTCTTGAAGCTCCGTATGATGTAAATAAAGACAAAATTTCGGAGTGTGACATCGTACTGATTGCGGTACCGACACCCACAACGCCTGAAGGATTTGATGTATCGATTGTTCGCTCCGTGCTCTCACTCATAGGAAAAGGGAAAATAGCAGTCATCAAGTCAACCATCCCGCCGGGCACAACAGAGATGCTCCAAAATGAGTTTTCTAATATCTACGTCTTTCACAGCCCTGAGTTTCTTGTTGAAAAAACTGCAGCACATGACGCAGCACATCCCAATAGAAACATTATTGGAATACCGAGACATTCAGAAGAATTCTTTGAACGAGCACGACTCGTGCTCTCGGTACTGCCGACTGCACCGTACCAGTCTATTATGAATGCGCGTGATGCTGAGTTTGTAAAATATGCTGGCAACTGTTTTCTCTTCACCAAAGTTCTGTACATGAACTTACTCTATGACCTCGTTGCACAAATGGGAGGCGACTGGGCACACATTAAGGATGCGCTCATTCATGATCCACGTATCGGCACGAGTCACACAGAGCCTGTTTTTGATAATGGACGCGGTGCGGGCGGGCACTGCCTCATCAAAGATTTTGAAGCGTTTCGAAACATGTACGATGTGTACATGCAGGATGCTACGGGGAGTGACCTTATGAAAACGATGGTGTATAAGAACATACAACTGCTCGTCGATACAAATAAAGACATCGATTTGCTCAGTGGCGTGTACGGAAACCTGAATAAACATCGTGTGTGGAAAAACGTCAATGACGTTGAATTATAGCTGTTGGTAATAGTGAAAAAGCGAAGGTTGTGCATGATACACTATGCTCATGACAAAGATCCGAGTGGCTGTGCTTCGAGGTGGTTTTAGTGATGAATATAAAGCATCGCTCTGGACAGGCGCAGCAGTTTTGGAACACATAGACAGACAAAGTTTTGAACCAATTGATATCATCATCACCAAAAATGGTGAATGGCTCGTTGAAGGTATCGTCCGTCTTCCAGAACAGATTCTCCACTCAGTCGATGTGGTGTTTAATGCACTCCACGGTATGTACGGTGAAGATGGAACCGTGCAACGCCTCCTCGATAGGTACGCAGTCCCCTATACGGGAAGTCGTTCGCTTGCTTCAGGAATAGCCATGAATAAAAATACAACAAAGCAATGTCTCCGTAACACGGACATTAAGATGCCTGAATCAGTGCATGTCACCCGTGAATCGCGCAATGATATAGGACGCACCGTCCAAAAAATAATTGACACGTTTGGCCCACAGTACATCATCAAGCCCGTTAACTCGGGCTCATCAGTGGGCACCATGTCGGTACGAAACCCGCTCCTCCTTCACCAAGCGCTCACTGACGCGCTCTCGCGGTACGACGAGGTGCTCGTCGAAGCAAAGATACAGGGACGAGAAGCTACCTGTGGTGTCATCGAACGCTACCGCGACAAGGACATGTACACACTACCTCCGATTGAGATTGTCTTGCCTCCTGATACTGACTTCTTCTCAAATGAGCTCAAGTACAGTGGTGAGGCGCGTGAATACTGTCCATCGCGTTTCAACAGAGAGACAAAAGCAGAGCTTGAACATCTTGCATCTCAAGTCCACACCACACTGAATCTTTCCCAGTATTCACGTGCAGACTTCATCGTTGCCGACGACGGTGTGTACTTCCTCGAAATAAATTCACTCCCCGGTCTCACCACTGAGTCGCTCTTCCCAAAGGCACTCGAGGCAGTGGGGGCATCGTTTACCGATTTTATTACTCACACACTCTATGATGCTATGAGTACACATAAGAGATACGGATGGTAGAATATACACATACATTATGGCAACTATAAAAAAACTTACAAACACTGATGTGACAAAACAGCTTCTCAAAATATCTGGCTGGAATGTAAATACAAAAATGACCGAACTTTCAAAAACATTTTTGGTACCTACATTTGTGTCTGGACTTGCGCTCGCAGCAAAAATTGCAGTTCATGCAGAAGTAATGGGGCACCACCCAGTAGTCGAGCTCTCAACTGAAAAAGTAAAAGTGAAGCTCACCACACACGACGTGCAAGGTCTCTCGAAACTGGATTTTGAACTCGCAAAACGAATTGATGGTTTTAATCATTAGATTATAATTAATTAATCTGTTCCTTCAGACAAAATCTGAGTCGGGCTATAGTATACCGGTAGTACGCGCCCATG
>CAYRMF010000059.1:0-4383 GCA_964425475.1 uncultured Candidatus Saccharibacteria bacterium
TATATGGGCTTTTGGGTGACCCCCAAGTCCCGGTGACACGCGAGCACCTCATCTGCCTCGTTGTACTGCAAAACTGTAGACTCACCGTACGTCTATGTACGTCTCGTTTACAGTTTTTTGTACCCTCTACGAGTGCAGTACACCTTTCGCAAAAACTGCTCAAGGTCTTGTGAAGCTCCAAGTGTTCGCTTCACAACCTCGCATCTGAGGCACCCGCATGTCACCGGTAGAGTTATAGGCAATCAAATGTATCTGGTGCAACTGGCATTTCATACAAAATATCAAGGCGACGCCTCGATACATTCTGGTATCAGACAGGGTTTGTGGTTTTGAAAACACCTCAATTCCGTGGTAATCTACTCAGGTTATGACTCCACACATTGAGGTTCAACCATTGCCACACAAGACGCGTAAGCGTACGTTTTTGTTTCTCGTGTTGGTATTTCTCGTGTCGCTCCCTTTTCTATACTTATACGCGACGGGATACAGGTTTGATTTTCAAAAGCCGACCAACCTCATCAGTACAGGAGGAATCTATGTTGCCGCAGAACGTGCAGGGGCGGAAATTTTTATTGACGGTGAGCTCGTTCGTGAGACGCGAACATTCAGGAAAGCATTCTATGCGCAAAATCTTGATGCAGGAACACACCGTATCTCAGTGCAGAAGGAGGGGTACCACACATGGGTAAAGGAACTCCCGGTCACAAAGCGATTGGTGACTGAAGCACAGGCATTCAATCTTCCATTAGTCCCACAGGTGCGCATCATCAGCGAGTGGCAATCGGCGACAGGGACACCAGTCGTACGCACCCCACTGCTCCTCACCGCATCGACAACAAACAGTGTCCTTGCAACATCGACAACAGCAACGACGTCGTTTACTCGAAATAATGAATACGACACACTCATCGAACACCTGAGCACAACATCAACTCAGATTGAAGAAAAAACTACGGAGCAATTGAAAGAGATTTTTCGTGCGAGTACAACCACCGAGGATGTCGTCGAGGAAGCCACCTCAACAATTACCTACAATGGCGTTGAGCTCGCGCGTGCGGGTGATGAGGTGTTTGCCTCATGGGTTGGGTCTTTCGAGCAAATGCCGTACTACTACTGTGCACCTGATTTTCCACCATACAGCACATCCACAGATGTACTCGGTGAGGAAGTGGTGGTGACTGCAGAAGAAGAACCTGTTATTACTGAAGAGGGTGTCGCTCTCATGGGTCCTGTGCAATTTATTCCAAAAGATACCAAGTGTGATGCACGCATCCGCCTCGATAGAAAGTGGCAGAATGTTCGCGATTTTGATTTCTTCCCCGGAAGCACCGACTTCGTGGTCATGGCACTCGAGAATGGCATCTATGTTGTTGAAGTGGATAATCGTTCGTGGCAAAATGTGCAACCGCTCATCATGGGAGATAACCTCTCCTTTTACGTAGCGAACGGCACTGTGTACGTGTACGATGGAGCACTCATTTATCAAGTGTTATTGCAAGCTGAATAAACGCCGATATGAATAGGGAAAACCAAAAAGGACACCAGCATCCGCTCACGCACATGATTGCAGAAATCAATGCGATCTTTGCAGAGATTGGGTTTGTGTTTGCAGAGGGACCAGAGGCAGAGACTGAGCACTACAACTTCGACCGGCTCAATGTACCGAAAGACCACCCTTCACGCGATATGCAGGACACGTTTTGGTTTCGACGGAGCGATGTGCGTGAGCCCATGGTGCTCCGCACGCACACCTCCGCGGTGCAGGGAAGGTACATGGAATCACATACACCACCTATTCGCGCGATTGCCGTTGGTAAGGTGTTTCGGAATGAAGCAACTGACGTCACCCACGAAGCGCAGTTTTACCAATTCGAAGGTTTTTATGTTGATAAGGGTGTACACCTCGGCCACCTCAAAGGGACACTCGAATATTTCTTCGGAAAATTTTTCAAGGGCGATGTTGAGATTCGTTTTCGCCCAAGCTTCTTTGGGTTTGTGGAGCCTGGGGTCGAGGTTGATATGCGCCTCAACTCAGGTAACTCAAAACTCGTGGGGAAGTGGATTGAAATTATGGGCGCGGGCATGATACACCCCAATGTGCTCCGCGACTCAGGTATTGACCCAGCAGTGTACTCTGGCTTCGCCTTTGGTATGGGACTCGACCGCCTTGGCTTTATGAAGTATGAGTTCGACGACGTACGGACGCTCTATAGTGGCGATTTGCGGTTTGTAAATCAATTCTAGAATTTTATGAAAGTCTTACACGAGTGGCTCAAAGAGTATGTGGGGGAGGCAATGCCGGATGTTGCGACCTGCGAAAATCTATTCACCTTCCACGCATTCGAGGTGGATGGCGTGGAAGTGGTGGGAGGGAAGGAGGTGCTCGATATCAAAGTACTCCCTGACCGTGCGAGCGATTGTCTCTCACATCGCGGTATCGCACATGCACTTTCTGCAATTATGGGGGTACCCCTCACCGTGGACCCACTTCGCACACCCGTATCACTCTCTCCCGTGACGAATAAGATTCACATTTCGATTGAAGATGCGCAGATGTGTCGTCGTTTCGCCCTGGCACACATCACCGGTGTGCAGGTGAAAGAATCACCTGAGTGGCTTAAGACCCGTCTCAAGGCACTCGGACAACGCTCTATCAATAACGTGGTTGATGCAACCAACTACGTCATGCTCGCTTTGGGGCAACCGCTCCATGCGTATGATGCAGAAAAGTTCCCCCATGATACAGACGGCTGGCACTTTGGTGTGCGTATGGCTCGAGAAGGAGAAGTGGTGACGACGCTCACCGGTGATACCTACACCCTTACGCCGATGGTACAACTCATCACCGATGCGGTGAGTGGTGCGCCAGCGGGTATTGCAGGCATTAAGGGTGGGAAATTGGCCGAAATAGATATGACGACGACAGGCATTATTCTTGAAGCTGCCAACTTTGATCCTCAAGTCACGCGCAAGGCATCACAGTGGTTGAAGCTTCAGACCGATGCATCGAAGCGTTTCGAAAATAATCTGTCTCCGGAACTCGTGCCGTACGCGCTCGCGGAGGTTGTGCGACTCATTAGAGAAATTGCTGGTGGCGAGTGTGAAGGGTATGCTGACGTGTATCCCACACCACTTAGTACCGTTCCCGTCACCGTGACGCTCACGGACATCAACGCACTCCTTGGTATGTCACTCACTGCAGTTGAGGTAACCGAAATACTCTCACGACTCGGGTTCACGAGTACACAGACGGGTGAGGAGTGGGTTGTTGTTGCTCCGTGGGGTCGGACTGATGTCACCATTCCCGCTGACGTGATAGCGGACATTGGACAGATATATGGATACGAGCATGTTGCGACAATTACGCCTGTCCCCGTGCCACTTGCGGAGTATAACTCTCGTCAATACTACAGTGAGAAAATTCGTCACACACTCGTCTCTCTGGGATGTTCTGAGGTGATTACCTCATCATTTCGTAAAAAGGACATCATCACACTCCAGAATGCGCTCGCGAGTGATAAGGAGTGTCTCCGAAGTACGCTCGCAGAGAATATCCGCGAAGCTCTCGATAAAAATATGCCGAATGTGGACTTGCTCGGACTCACCACGCTCGCACTCTTTGAGATTGGTACCGTGTTCAATAAAACCTCTTCAGGCGACGATGTCACCGAGCACGTATCGCTCGCCATCGGTGTCCGCACGAAGCAACAGGGGTACACACCAAAAGACGATGCGCCACTCGCTCTCTTTGTGACGACACTCGAAGAGGCGCTCGGAGTTCCACTCAAAGGTACGAGTGATAAAGGGGTATATGAGTGTAACCTCACAGAACTGTGTAGCACGCTCCCTGTCCCTCAGGGATACGATGCGTACGAACCGCAGGAGGGGCTCACGTTTGTACCGTACTCCGCGTACCCATTCATTTCTCGCGACATCGCACTCTGGGTACCTGAAACAGTGACAGCAGGGGAAATTGAAAAAGAAATTCGCGCACACGCAGGCGCACTCCTCACCCGTGTCACGCTTTTTGACTCGTTTGCAAAGGAGGGAAGAGTCTCCTACGCATTTCGGCTTATTTTCCAGTCATACGAAAAAACACTCACCGATGAGGAGGTTGGGGCGATAATGAAGACACTCACCGACATACTCACCGCACAGGGTTTTGAGATTCGGTAGTTAGCCTCCCAATTTCTATGTATTTTTACTAGTTCGTCCAGAAAGCCACGGGGCTTTGCCCCGTGGCTGAATGGACAAATATATAGTTTCGGCGGAGCCGAATCTCCTGCTAGCAAAGAACCCCTGGTCCCACCCCTTCTGGGGTGGGGTTCTTTACTAGTTCGTCCAGAAAGCCACGGGGCTTTGCCCCGTGGCTGAATGGACAAA
>CAYRMF010000060.1:0-4346 GCA_964425475.1 uncultured Candidatus Saccharibacteria bacterium
CGGCACACAGCAACTCCAACTCAACCCTTCAGAACTGAAGTACTACACAACAAAATCTATCAAGATTTAAGGGAATGTAGAATCCCCCACAAAAACCAAAGGTTTTTGTGGGGGGTTTTCATTATCTATTATTTAATATTTACTGTTTATTGTCTCCCTACTCACCCACATGACTTCCCGCGACCCATCCTGTTGTCCAGCAGAGTTGGAGTGAAAATCCCCCCGAAGGGCGGGATACATCGAGCATGTCACCGACCAGATACACGTTTGGATGGAGTTTCGACTGCATCGTGCGCGTGTCTACCTCGCGCAAATCCACCCCACCATCAGAGACAATAGCCCAGTCGAGCCCCTTGGTACCGGTGATAGTGAGTTGCATGGCCTTCATACGCTCCACAAGGGCGTGACGCGCTTCGCGCGTCACGCTATGTGACTTCTGCTCCTTTTGCTCAGTCGGAAATGCTTCAAGTACCGCTTCCGCAACACCCTTCGGCATGAGTTCATGGAGGGCATTTTCAAGAGTTTTGTTGGAGTGTGCTTCTAGGAGTGCGGTGATGCGCGCGCGGAGCGCGCCGATGTCCTCGTGTGGAAAAAGGTCGATTGTTCCTAGCACAGCACCTGTGGTGAGGAGAGCCTTCACCTCACGAGCACTATTGAGAATCATGGGTCCTGAAATACCAAAGTGTGTGCACAAAATATTCCCTGTACGGCGTACTTTCTTTTCCATTGAACCAAAGGTAATAGAAACATCGGTGAGCGTTGTGCCCGAAAGTCGCTTCACCCACTCCTCCTTTGCCACAAGTGGTACTAAATCGGGATTTGGCTTACTGACCGTGTGCCCAAGCCGTGCGAGCCACGACATGCCGTCTCCCGTGGAGCCCGTCTCGGGGCGTGAGGTGCCACCACTTGCTATCACATAGGTACGAGCCGTAAGCATGCCATTGTCGGTCAATACGCCCACTACATGCCCATCGTGCACACGGATTTCGCGCACAGGGGTTTTTGTACGGATTTCCACTCCTGCTTCACGCGCATATGCTTCCATTACACGCGTCACATCGGTCGCTTTTTCGCTTTTTGGAAAAGCGCGCTTTCTGTCTTCTATGATAAACTCCATTCCACGTTCTTTAAAAAAGCGTACCGTATCTCGTGCAGAAAATTGTGAAAACGGGGAGAAAAGAAACGGGGCACTGTCACCATAGTTGTTTAGAAATACTCTTGTATCAAATTCTGCATTGGTTATGTTGCAACGACCACCGCCGGTAATGGAAAGTTTGTTGCCCACAGTCTCGTTTTTTTCAAGCAAAAGCACGCGCAAACCACGTGATGACGCCTTCCCCGCCGTCATCATTCCCGCGGGCCCGCCACCCACCACAATCACGTCCCATGTGTCATTGTTTGACATAATTGTGAAATAATAGCATAATCAATGCTCAAATGAAAGAATCTGAATTTCCAATGCGCCTCAACAAGTTTTTGGCCTACAAAGGTTTTGCAACCCGTCGCGGTGCGGATACCCTCATAGACGAAGGGCGTGTGTTTGTGAATGGTAAACCAGCAACACTTGGGCAGAAAGTAACCGAGTCTGACCGTGTGGAGCTCGAAGGATATGACTCCTCAAAGTTCCGCTACGTGCTCTACTACAAGCCACGTGGTGTCGTCACTCATTCACCAGAAGGTGATGAAATTGATATTGCAACTGACATTCAAAAAAGGCACAAGCTCACGGGCCTCTTCCCTATTGGTCGCCTCGATAAGAGTGCTGAAGGACTCATAGTACTCACCGATGATGGTCGTATCACAAAACACATATTGGGGGGTGAGACTGCATATGAACAAGAATATGAAGTAACTGTAGACAGGCGTGTCACTCAGACATTTCTGAATGCACTCAATAAGGGTATACGTATTGAGGGTTATATGACAAGACCGGCGCACACGGAGCGCGCGTCACATGCAGAAAACGTCTTCACGATTGCACTTACTGAAGGTAAAAAACATCACATACGACGTATGTGCGCGACACTCGGCTACACCGTTCAGGCACTCAAGCGTACGCGCATTCTTTCTTTTTCTCTCAAGTCACTCAAGCCAGGTGATGTGTATCGCCTCAAATCAAAAGAAGCACAGGTGCTTCAAAACAAACTCGGACTTCACTAGGATTCTTTCTTTTTTGGAGCACGAGCAATCTTGAGTGGTTTTACTTTCAAGGGTTTTTCAATTACCTTTACTTCCGCTGGTTCACAAAAATCGTGGTCGTAGTCGTTGCTCACGTGCTTGATGGTGGGGTAGAAGTGGAGATAGGCGATGAGGTTTGCAAATGCAAAGACACCAAACATGATATTGAACTCGATAGGATATTTTTGAGAATTAAAGACAATCTCGATTGTGGGAGCAATGATGGAAATCTCAACCAGGTATTTAATGCTCACGTGACGCTTCTGGGCGTATGAAATAAGGATTTTGTACGCCTTCACGAGCACGATGGTGAATGCAATGGTGTGGAGAAGATCAACCTCAAGCTTTGAACGTTCTGGTGCTGTGAGGATTGCGTTCATGGAGGAGGAAATATCCATCAAACCTGCATACACCTCAAGAACACCGGTAACAAGCGAGGTTACCATGTAAAACACGAGCGTCAGTGCTACAAAATACACATAGCTCGATACTATGTAGTTCATGACCTCAGCAATGAGACTATCTCGTTTCATTTGTTATACTCTCACCATTAAACCATACGGACACGTGCACTTTTCATACTTGTACACAAATGTGTGTCTACCTGGGGGTTTCTTTTTTCAAAAAAAAGAAACCCCCACGCATATAAAAACCGCGCGCCAGAGGCGCGCGGTTTTTATGTTTGGTAGCTTATGCAACGCGAACGTTTACAGCAGCTGGACCCTTATCTCCCTGCTCTACATCGTAGAGGACATCCTGACCCTCCTTAAGAGAATCATACAGGAGTCCCTCTACGAGAGAACGTGCATGGAAGAAAAGATCCTTCCCTCCCTCATCAGGAGTGATGAAACCAAAACCTCTGTCAGTAAGACGAGCGATTTTACCCTTCATTGGATTTATCTTTGCGTTATTTTATAACCAAAACCGTCGCTTCTGATCCGACTACTTCAGGCCTGTGTTTTGTTACTGACAATACTACCATGTATCTGTACATTGTCTATAGCACTGTATGTATCAAAGAGGTTGACAACTCCATAATTGAGTGTACTATCCAAATAAATTCGTTGTCTTTTTTAGCGCAATTTAGCGCATTTTCGTACTTTTAAGCCATATTATGGTGCTTTATCTCTATGTTTTTACTTATCCACAAGACAATTCTTTTTGTATTACTCTCTACTGTTTTTCTTATTCCTTCACACTTTTCACTCGCAGAGGAAACATATACCTTTAGTTCATACTACATGCCCTCACCACTCCGGTGGAACAACGAGAACTGGCTCCTCTATGCACAACCACGCATAAACACATTTACCATACGAGATGATGGCAGTATGTATGGGTTTACCGAAACAGGTATTCCCTTCTTCCAGTACAATATTGAGAACACAGTGGGTATGCGCATCCAACGTTTTGAAATTGAGGACCACTATCACTACATTATCGAAGGTGAAGTGGTGTATTCACTCGAAGACTTCTCTACAGAACTTGCGCTCGCATATAACAAAAGTACCGGTGGATAGGATAATTGAATAATATTAAAAAGGACAAAAAGGCCGGCCCCTACGGGGCCGGCCTTTTTGTTACCGACATCGTCTTTCTGCCATATGGACGACGTCGGACGTCGTCCATATGTACTTACTTTCTTACGCTTGTTCCTTGAGGTATGCGAGCATGGTGCCGGCATCACTCACTACAAATGGGTCTGATTCGAAGTTATCTGACTTCCCTTCCTCGCTGAAGACCTTCTTAATCTCACCATTGTCAACAAATATACTGTACCGCCATGAGCGATTGCCGAAACCGAGATTCTCTTTCTTCACGAGCATACCCATCTTCTCCGTGAATTCGCCATTGCCGTCTGGAATAAGCTTCACGTTCTTTGCTCCCTGTGCGCGACCCCACTCATACATTACAAATGGGTCATTGACGCTGAGGCAGTACACCGCATCGACACCGAGTGCTTTGAGCTCCTCAAACTTTGCTTCATAGCCTGGGAGGTGTGTCGATGAGCAGGTCGGTGTGTACGCTCCGGGAAGCGCAAAAACAACCACCTTCTTACCGGTAAAGATTTCATCAGTCGAAAGAGTGCCCCATTCTGCGTCGATGGCTGAACAAACGCCCGTCTGAACTTCGTGTGGTACGCGGACCTTAAAGGTGACCTGTGGTAC
>CAYRMF010000061.1:0-4282 GCA_964425475.1 uncultured Candidatus Saccharibacteria bacterium
TTTGCACTTACTGGTTTTCTTCTTGCTCTCGGCGCGTATATAAAACCAGCAGGGTTGTATATTCTATTCTTCCTTATTCCAGCCTATTTTGTGTTCTACCTTCCATGGAAATCAATTTCGCGGAGACATATATTTGCCACTCTTATTCTCGTACTAACGTTTGCCGCGACACTCTTCCCCTGGAGCCTTCGCAACCATACAGTACTTAATTCGTGGGAGTTTGCCTCAACAAGTGCGTTTCAGCTGTTCAGACACAATGCCACACAGTTCTACGAGGCATATCACGATATTCCAAACATAGAAGCGAGGTACGCACTGCAAGACAGAGCAGGTCTTCCCCGAGGAGCAGTGCCGCTCGACACCACGTATTCGGCGGTCATGAAGACAGTTGCGCTTGAAGTTATCTTCGAGCACCCATTCAGCTACGCGGTCTTTCATGTAAGCACTTTTATTCCGTTCTTTGCGTCGAGCGGACTTATTGACTATGAGCGGTATATCTATGTCATGGTGCCAGAATTTGACCCCGCTGAGGAGCCATCTTTGTTACAGGCCATTCACCCCCTCTCGATTCCTCTCCTACTTGTGGTACTCAAGAACCACGGATGGACCCTTATTGAGAACTTCGCCTGGGCATTTGCATTCCTTCTGGTACTCCTTGGTCTCTGGCAAGGAAAGGACGTTCGTCTTGCACGCATGCTTTTTGCCATCATGCTCTACTTCGCCGTAGTTACCGGTCCTATTGCACACGCGCGGTATCGAGCTCCAGTAGAACCATTTATCCTCATTGGTGCTGTTGCTGCCGCAGCCTATTATCTAGAGCGATATCCTCAGTGGAGACGCTATGTACCCCGAGGCTCTAGGACGCCTCAACAATAAGCATCACGTGCGGCAAGAATGCCTGGTGCGGAATTCCAAAGATTCTCAACAGATTCTTCACGGTTCCCTTTACACCTCCTGTAGCTGAACCGCGCTCTTCGCGTATACTCCACGCGCGATCGCCTGAAGCTTGCCGCAAAAAGGAACGCATCTTCCAGTACGTATAGAAATGCAGGTTGTTATCTTCTACTGGGTTGTGATGCATTGCTCTTGCATACCATCGTGCAATTGGTGCGGGAAGATAAGAAAGTGCAAATAGCCCTGTGTGAGTCTCTATAGGAACCAGCTTGTTTGGGAATGCCAAGTACAAAACACCGCCCGGCTTTAGTACTCGCAAAATTTCTTTAAAATACTGCACCGGGTGTTCTACGTGTTCAATAACACTCACTGAGAATGCTGCATCAAACGTCTTGTCTTCAAATGGCAGCACGGTTCCTTCATAGTAGGTAAACGTTGCCACTACTCCCTGCTCGCTTGCTTCCGCGCGTGCTATAGCAACGAGATCTTCTTCAATATCAACACCTTCAGGATGAGCTCCGTGCTTTGCAAGCGCAATGCTAATTCCTCCATTACCTGAGCCAGCATCTAGTACTCGAAGTCCAGCCAGCGACCCGACACGTTTCTCGAAATCAGCTGCTATCCCTTCTGACTGCTGGTGCTTGGTCATCCAGTCGGTGACTATCTTATTCTGCTCACCGCGCGATGCCCGAGGGAACCGTTCCTCAACATATGCTCGCGTAGTACTCTCTGTGTATGCCATGGTGCAAGAATGGTACCATACGCTCATCCATGAACCATACGCCTATTCCTGCAGAAAAATCCGCCTCGAGAGGCCTTATTGCTCACCTTGAGAGAGTCACAAAAACAGATCTTTCATATCTAACAAAGGGCGGGTTTTGGCTCACACTAGATGAAGCGGCAGGTGCTCTTGCGGCCCTACTACTCTCTGTTGCATTCGCATACTTTTTACCTAAAGAAGTCTACGGAACCTACCGCTACCTCGTGGCGCTGTTCTGGGTACTTACAGCACTCACCATGACCGGGTTGCCGTCGGTCATCTCGCGTTCCGTAGCTCGAGGTAAAGAAGGTGCTTTTCGCTCCTCTTTCAAGTTTAGTATTGTCTGGGGCCTCCCCTTAGCGGCGCTTGCCACTGCCGGGAGCGCCTATTACTACTGGCAAGGAAATATGGAGCTTGTGTCTGGCTTGCTTATCATTGCAGCTCTCGGACCATTTATGCAAGCAGCGATACTATGGAGCTCGTATTTCACCGGCAAAAAAGATTTTCGCTCTCTTGCTCTTTGTGGGGCGCTGTTCGCCTTCATTCCAGCACTCACACTGCTTGGAACAATGTACGCGGTCGAGAATCCCCTACTACTCCTTGCTGCCTATCTTGGTTCGACTGTGGCCACTGGCCTTTGTATCTCTCTTTATATCTTCCTCGTCAGGAAGCCGAATACTGCGGAAGATCCTGAGTATAAGAATCTTGGCTGGCACTTTAGTGCCATGAACCTACTCGCGACCGTTGCTCAACAGGTGGATAAGATTGTGGTGTTCCATTACCTCGGCGCGGCACAGCTTGCAGTGTATGCACTTGCCACAGCCCTTCCTGAACAGATTAAGAACGTATTTGGGAGCGTGACTACCCTTGCCCTACCAAAGTTTATAGAGCGCCCATACGCTGAAATACAAAAAACATTCTGGTATAGGCTATGGGGATTTACCGGTGTTCTTACTATTGCAGCAGTCGGGTACGCACTACTAGCACCATTTGTCTTTGCGGTATTCTTTCCCGCATATCATGACGCAATCCTATACTCGCAGATTTTTGCTCTTGCCCTCATTCCTACTGGAAACACTATCTCGATTGCGCTTCTTCAGGCTCACAAAGCTAAGCGGGAGCTCTACGTATTCAATGTGCTTTCGCCAGTGTTCCAGATTACATCCCTCGTAGTTCTTACGAGTATGTATGGACTCATGGGAGCGGTTGTTGCGCGCATCATCGCGCGTTTTCTAAGCTTTGTACTTGCTGGAATACTGGTGCAGGCGTACGGTGTGCGTGAATCAAAACTACTAACTAAATAGGTCGGTTGTTAGGCGTATTGCGTCTCCGTGCGCATCCTCAATAATTGTGTACGGATCCGGCTTTCCTGTCTTCTCTGCGACGTAGATAATTTCAAATGCAAGTGCAGGATACTTTTCAACATCAAATTTCCACCCGAACTTAACGAGATGAAACGTAGAGCCGAGTTCCTTTACAAGCGTGAATCCCGTTCGCTCAAGACTCGTGCGCATGGTGTAGCGCGTAAACTCAAAAAAATGCTCGATGTGTTTAGATTTCGAAACACGCTTCTTGAACCGATTATAGAAAATATTCAGCACCGCTTCCCAGTAATAGTGCGGATTCGGTGAGGTGAGAATAAGGACTCCCCCGGGACGAAGAACGCGCTGCACCTCTGCCAGTAACTTAAGCGGCCTTGCCAGGTGCGCAAGAGTACATCCCATGGTGACCGCATCAATACTTTCATCCTCAAAAGGCAACGGGTCGTTATTTAAGTCACAGATAAACGTTTTCGTGTAAGGAGACGGCCACTCCACAAGATCCACCCCGTATACTTCGCCCCCGAATTTCATGAGCTCTGGTATTGGATACTGCGCATAACCTATATCCAAAATGCGGTCGTGCTTTCGCGACGCAACTTCAGCCACCATCATCTCGTCCCGAGTACGCATACTTAGGCAGTCTTCTTTGGCTTCTCAAACAACAACGTAAGTCCGACAAGACCTATTAGAGCATACCCCTTTCCGTGTAAGTAGCGATAAATTTCATTCTCTTGTGGCTTGTCGGCATTGAATGTTTCGTCCTCAATGGCTATGACACGGGTCGGAATATTCCAGTCGTGAGTTTGCAGTACTTCAAAATCCCATCCCTCTACATCAATATTAAGGAAATCAATGTGCTCAATATGCTGTTCGTTCAATATCTTTGCGAGTGGTTTAAATGCTACGGTACGTTCTTCGCGAACGGCGAGACCGCGTGTGTCCTTCCAGCTGTGCGCGCGAGTCTCATCGAAGCTATTGTAAGCACCATCATCGAACATGTAGTACGTACGCTCCTCTTCGGTTGCACCTACTGCAGTATGAATAAATCGATCCCGTGGGCGCATTAAACGGTAGAGCGGGAGCATATCACTATTTGGGTCAATGACTATGCCATTCCATCCCCTTTTATAGAACGCATACGTGTTTGAATAGAGCGTTGGGTGATATGCCCCCACATCCACGTAGGTACCCTTAGATACCCACTTAAGCGTTGCTTGTAGAACCGCATCCTCCCCCTGGTGTCCGTACGAGGTACACACCCCTTTACCGAGCATAAGCTTGAGAACTGCGCGAGCCCATTGAGTGA
>CAYRMF010000062.1:0-4211 GCA_964425475.1 uncultured Candidatus Saccharibacteria bacterium
GTGCCTCGGCGAGGAATCGAACCTCGAATAACGGCTTAGAAGTCCGCAGTTATATCCATTTAACTACCGAGGCAGTATGACTATTGTACACTTGGTTCGATTTGGAATCGATCATTACATGATCAGTACAGGTTGTCGATATTTTTTACAAAATATCTGGCAACCTCCTCAAACTGTTCCCCGAACTCCGAGTCTTACAGACTCTGTTCAGGTTGTATGACACTTTCTTCCTTTGGTCGAAACTGTCGACTGACAAATGAGTGAACAAAATGAGAAACGTCAGTTTTTCATTTTTGAACGAATGCAGTCAGAAAGCTTTGCTTACAACCTCCTCAAACTGTTCCCCGAACAATTTGAGCCTACATCAAGAGCTTAGAAGTCTCCTGTTCTATCCATTGAACTACGGGGACGTTGGCACCTCTGTATTATATTGTTCGATTCCCCTCCGGAATCTTTCATTACATGAACTGTTTAGGTTCTATGATATCTTCTCACTATCATTCGAAAATATCGAGAACCTCCTTCGAAGTCCCCCGGACTCCGAAGCCTCCATCAAGAGCTTAGAAGTCTCCCCTATACTATGCTCCCAGCATAGTATCCATTGAACTATGGGGACAGAGTTGGAGCGTCTTCAGTGTACAGAGGAGCCCCGTCCTCTGCAAGTGGCGTGATTGGCGAGGAAGATGCTACCACTTCCACCTCTACAGGTTCTTCAGGAGCTAGTGGTTGGTTCCCACGAAGCACTGCAAAGAGCGCGTCATGTTCTGCGTATTCATCCGCCAGAGCAGTGACTTCTCCATCGCGATACTTCACAATCTTTCCTTCAGTACTAAACGCATCATTAGAAATCCCAAATTGCACATAATACTCATATGCGACGTACCCAACTCCAAGTACAAAAACAGTGGTACAAAAGCCGAGGACGTATGCCCAATCACGAAGCGGATGCATGTATTCGTGCGCACGATTCTCATCGTGTATTGAACGCTTTGTTCCTCTATGTGGTTTTGATAAATTAAAGTGCATGTTTTGCTACTGTCGTTATTTGTATTTTATACGTACTTACCCAAAAATCAGTATCTCCTTCAGTATGTGAAAATTGTACAGAGTGTATCACCGCTTGGTAGGGGAGTTGTTCAAATATAGTCAGTAATTTTAGAAGTGCATCATACGACCCTTCGGTCCGTACGCTGAGTACAAGTGATGCATAATCATCATTGAGCGGTTCCGCAACAATACCTTCGGTAGTGAGTTTAACCTGCTGTTCTCTTGCAATTGTTTCAATGAGCGTGAGTAAGTCAACAACGCCATTTTCAGAAAGGATACGCCCCTTGAGAGATGTGCGTGCTTCTGCTGTTTCCTCAAGACGTTTCACAAGTGAAGCTAAAATTCCCTTATTCTCCTCAATATGCACACTCAGTGTACGCACTTCGGTGAGACGTGCTTTGTGCTTTTCAACTGCACTGAAAACGAGTGCACAGGTGACAATACCGAGGATACAAAAAATACTTCCAAAGAGCGTGATGATGTGCGTACTCCGTTGTGCAATACCTATGTGCATAGTATTTATAGTGAAATATCTTTAAGCATTATGGAAACAGCGAACGGTAAATTGGCATCACGCGCAAGGTCGCCTATTGGTATTTCAACGCTCTGTACGAGCGAACTTGCCTCGAGTGCTTTTTTGAAACGAATAAGTACATCACGCGTTGTTGCTTTCCCCTGCACCTGCACCAACTCTGGTACCTGTCCTACACCCTGTAATTGAAATGTCATGAACGTAATACCCTCTGGGGCAACTGAATGGATTTCTTCAAGTATGTGAGAAGCGGGTATGCGATGTGAGCTCGTGCGTAACTGCGCAAGGAGCGTATTTGTGGTATTGACCTCATTTTCAGCTTCTGCAAACAGAATAGTGGTATCACCCTCAGATGCAATACGTGCTTCATACTCACCGATTTGTGCGCTGGTGAGAATGTAGGTGGGGAGAAATGCGCCCGCAAGTACGAAACTCACGCTTCCGAGAAGGAAGCAACACGCAGCCCCAACGCGCATGTAGTATTCGCGTTTGAGTACCGATATTCCCGCTGGTGGAATGAGGTTGATCATAGTGACATAAAATTACGAAGCGCAAGCCCAATGGCTGTTGCATAACCATATGAGTATTTTCGTGTGATAGGCGGTACTTGTGTATCAATAGGAAATGCATTCACCCATACCTGTGCACGCTCTACGGGCACTTCAAGTTTTGAAGTCAAGTATTCAGGAAGACCGAGCAGGTTCGCACTCCCCCCACAGAGAATCACTTTTTTTATTTCCCTCGCCTCTCTATCAATATCACGTGTATGCCAGTAGTGCATGCGAACACTGAGCTCATCAACAATGGTGTTTGCATGTCGCTCGAGGATCTCAGCAATGAGCTCGTTCTCTTTGGTGCGCATCAGTCCACGAGTGTTTTTAATCGTCGTGAGTTCTGGTTCGGAGAGGTTACCGAGAATTGTACGCATATCAGCACTCAGCTGTGTACCGGCAACTTCAAGAGTTGATGTATACATGAGCGCACCACGATGCACGATACCAACACCCATACGGGTCTTTCCGAAGTCTACAATCATATAGGTACCCTCCCGTGCGCGTGGTACCGCGGCACGGGCGCTCGCCTGTGCTTCAATTTCAAAGGCAAGAGGGATGAGTCCTGCGCCAATACATGCTTCATAATAGCTATTTATAGTTGCTTGCGCATATACCGCAACGGCAATATGCACTTCTCCTTTTTCGTCATCTTCACCAACAAGTACGTAGTCAAAATAGGCATCTCGTGGTGATAGAGGAACATTTTCCTCAAGCCGAAATTCGAGCAACCCGCGTATCTCTTTCTGAGGGGTGTTTTTTGGAAGTGTCGTCTCAAAAAGGTATGCGCGTTCCTCAGGTAAAGACACATTCACATATCGTGCATTGCACTGCTCACGCATTTCTTTGAGTACTGCGGTGAGTTTTACACTATCATGCACGTTACCCCGCTCAACAATACCATTTGGCATATTCACGTCGCCCCAGTGCTTCAGTGTGAGAAAACGGTCGTGTGCATGCTCTCTCTCAAATTGCACATATTTCAGTGATGTATCCGAAATATCAACCCCCACACACGGAAAAGACATAATGTGTGGTGGTGGAAAAACACGTTCTATAGAAGAAAGAACCGACATACGAAGATACCTCCATTATACATGGAGGTATCCATTTTTCGTAGACATTCCACACAAGAGCCTATTTGATTTTTGTCCCCGCAGGCACATCGGCAGTCGGCGAGAGAAGTGCGAGTGTCCCCTCATGACTCGCAGCGAGTATCATCCCCTGACTTTCGAGTCCGCGAATAATACGCGGTTCGAGATTTACAATGTATGGATATTTTTTCCCCACCAATACCTGTGGGTCTTCAAGGTATTCACGAATACCCGAAAGAATTTGCCGGGGCACTCTATTTCCCTCTTCATCCACATCTCCCACGTCCACCGTACACTTGAGAAGTTTGTCTGCGCCTTCAATGAGCTCAACCGAGAGCACCTCGCCAATGCGTATTTCTACTTTTGCAAAATCATCGTAGTTAATCATAGTGCACATTTATAACGAGTAACAAATCGTGTGTGTCGTATATATTCCATATTTTCTATTTTCTATTTTCTATTTTTAACAGGTAACTATTGAGAATGACGCTCGCTGCGCTCGCGTCGGTCATCTCATTCCTCCCCTGCAAGCGTATCGCCTCCTGTGTCGTGTACTGCTCCGGCTCGAGCTCCACGGGAAGTCCAATGTGGAGTGTGAGGTCCTGAATAAATTCCTCCACCTGTGCATGTACCTTATTTGGTGCGCCATCACGACCGAGTGAGTGTCCTACCACAATAAGACCTACTTTTTCTTCTGCCACCATGCGTTCAATGCTTTTTATGAGCGATGCATCATTCGGGAGTACGACACGCGGAAAGGCCATCATTCCTTTATCATCGGTGAGCGCAATCCCCACACGCTTCGTCCCATAATCAATTCCCATCAATTTCATGGGAATAGCATAGCATATTTTGATTTACCTTAATTTTCTGATACTATCTTCCCTACAATTGAATATACGGAGGAGTCGCATAGTGGTTTAGTGCAGCGGTCTTGAAAACCGCCAGGCTGAAAGGTCTCGAGAGTTCGAATCTCTCCTCCTCCGC
>CAYRMF010000063.1:0-4046 GCA_964425475.1 uncultured Candidatus Saccharibacteria bacterium
TGCTTATATTATACCATGCCTATCTTGCATTTGATGACAAGTTTCTCTTTGCCTCGAACCATTGAAGCGCAACTCTCTCCTCCGCCTTCTCGTCGGGACTCAATGAGTCGAAGCCGTAACGAATTGCGTCCATGGAGTGTGACCACATGTGCTCTGGTTTATTTATAATCTTCCCCTCTCTATCTTCCATCCACAGGTAGCGGTTGTATTCATCAACTACATTGAATGACCGTTTCGTGACTGACACACGCTGTCGTTGTACGTATTGAATACCATGTTCTACCGAATCCTTACCTTTCACTGCTGGCATAACTGTCAGCCCGTATGACCGGAGTTCATCTATACTCTTGGGTTCTGCTGAGTCGGCTATGATGACTGCATACTCTACTCCCTTGAGCACATCGGCTATCTGTTTGTTCGATAGTCCTTTCTGATACGCAACCTCATCAAGTATGTATCCACCGTTGTAGTAGTAGATCGCCACAATAGCGGACGGGTCATTTGAGTATCCAAAGTCAAGACCGTATCGCTCTAGGCGAGCCTCGTGTGGTATCTCATCGATGATGTTCCAGTTCTTGTAAATCTTGCGCTCTATTCCTGTTGGCTCACCAAGCCACTTATGTTTATACAGCGATGGTCTGTTTAGTTTGTCGTCATTTATTTCATCTATGATAACCTGCGGAAGATACCCATACTTCTCGGCAATATCGTAGTTCACGTTGATGATGAGTGTGTTTGGTCTACCCTCAATCACCAGACGCTTATGCACCGGGTCGTCTTCAAGTAGTCTGTTGTATGTAAATATAATCTGTGACCCCGGCTTACGAATGGTTGGAGTGAGAATGTCGATGCTCTCCTTTGAGATTGTCTGTGCCTCCTCCACCCACGCTATATCTATACCCTCAAGTGATTTGATGCTTTGCTCGTTGTGGCGCAACCCTTTGAATATAAACTCAGAGCCGGTGACTGTGTTTACTATATTCTTATCAGTAACCACAAAGTCGTAGAGTTCATATAGGTTAATGAGGTCAGTAAGCAACTGATGCGATGACTCAGAGATACTGTTCTGAAACTCACGAGCACAGAGAATGCGCGTCTCCTCCATTCTCGCACGAATAAGCAGGAAACGTGCCACAGAGTGTGACTTCAACGAATACCTACCGCCATACACAGCAGCCTCACGCCAACCCCTACTGAAGAGGGGCTTGAACTCAATTGGTATTTCTACTGTCTTCATCTATGAACTTTATGAGTATAGGTGCTATCTTCTCTCCACCCGAGGTAACGTCTGTCCTTGCTTCAGCCTTACCCTCTCCCATTTCCCACAATACCTTCTTATCTATACCTTCTAAGAATATCTCACGCTCTTCATCGGTCATCGTGGCGAGTTTGTTCTTGATGTATGTCTTCATCGAAATAGAACCCTTGGGTCTTCCGTTCGGGTTTCCTGATTGCCCCTTCTTATAGAGCCAAGGTCTGTTATCTTTCTGTTCGTCAGAGTCCTCCATATTCAATTATTATACCACGATATATTAGTATTGTTTTCCTATCATCCAATATCTATACCCATAAAATACAGTAATTTGCCAACTCTTTTTTAAACTTCCTACTGAATCCCATCTATCAATCTGTATTCCAACTACAAAAGGCTTGCCAATATTTATTGGACATCTTCCCCATCTAAGCGGGTTTCTAAAGATATTGTCTAGTGTTAGATTCATTTTCATAATTTTATTGTATCACAAGTTTGGGGTGTAACTCTCTCAGTCTCCTATTCTCTGCTTCGTACTCCTCTTTCGTATAGTTTGGTGGGTTCTCATCGGTGGGGCATGCAATGATTGGCTTACAATTCTCGAGCCATTGTTCATACGTTGGCTCTATGAGTATGTAGCGTACCTCTTTTCCTTCTAATGCCTGTGTGATTGCTTCTAGGTGTGCTTGATTGCGGTGTGGTGTGAATCCTTCGATTAAGCCAGTACTGATTGCTTCCTTGTATGCTTCTACTAGGGGTATGTCATGGCGTATGTGGTCGAGGTGGAATGGTGTAAGTCCAAGCATCTCACCGAATATGTGTGAGTAGTGTGTCTTACCAACGCACATTTGACCAATTATCCAGTAAACCTTAGACATACTCATTCGTTACATCGAAGTAATGTGAGGTGAATGGGTTTTGTATCTGTGTCTGGTAGCAGAGCATGGCGCGCTTCTTGAGTTCTAGTTCTTCTGGTGTGGGAATGATTTCTTTTCCAATGCTACGGTCTTCGAGTCCTGTGTATGTTTTGTATGTACCTGTACGCCAAGTTATTCTCTTTGCTACATTCGCAACTATGTTGTGATGGGGGTTCCCGTTTTCTTCATACTCCGGTGCATACAAATATAAATAATCATCGTCATCAAGAATTGAATGTAACCTCTCCTCTAGCACTTCCTCCGTCAACTCATCCTCATCTATCCCCAAGAACATTACACTCGCACCCAACATCTTCATGGCACGATAACTCTCCATCGCTCGCTCATATCCGTTATCACCCTGCATGGTTGCGTGTGTACATATAACCACAAGAGGTTTCTCGCGCATAATGGTGTATGCGCCGAATAGTATCTCGTCATCGCTGTGTGGACTTAGGAAGATTTGCATGTCATTCTATAAAAATCACGCCTCAGATTGTTCTCCCCAGTCTCTCCGAGGTACTCACAATCGAACGCGTCTCTGATAATGCTTGGGAGGTTCCAGTTGGGGAACGTATGCTTCAGGTGTGTCTCAAAGTACACAACGTCATACTGGAGCAGGTTGTCTCGCAGTATCATGCGCTTGTCATCATTCTCTTTCGTAATATCATCGTGGCACGCGAAACAGAACGCCACATCTCCATACTTCTTGTGTGGAACTTCAAAGCCTCCCACGTAAAACTTCGCAGGGAGTTTGTATTCCTTTGCAATCGTATTAGCGAGAGCAATACCCTCCTCTGCTACGTCATATCCTACTGTTGCCTTTGCTCCGTTATCCAATGCCCAGAAAGACGCAGCACCCAAATTACACCCAATATCCACAACCACCTTATCCTTAATATCCTCTAGCCGTATCTTCTCCATGCGTGGAAACATATTGTCCCGTGTCCCATGCACAATCTCCTTACCTCCTACCCATACGCTCTGGTAAATGGGATGATTGCTGTAGTACTTCGGCACTTCGCTTGCTAGTTGTTGAAAGTCCATAACTATTGTTTTACAAAATAAACGTCGTACGCATTTGGGTCATCGAACAGTACCACCTCTTCCATCTTCTTAAAACCCTGAACCAATAAATACGTCTCCACTTTATCGCGTGCAGTCTCTCCAACAAAAAGTGGTTTGTTGCGTAACTCAACCACAATCGTCTTCGCATCCTTGAGTGTCCCCGACTGCAATACTTCAAAGTCTGTCCCCTCCGTGTCCACAATTATCGTATCAAATCCCTTTTCTATTTCAGAAAGAGGTACGGCTTTCACCTGCTCTGTGCGTACTGGTGTGCGCTCATACTTTGTTTTGAGAAAAGATGATAACCCACGGTCAACATAGAAATCGCCTGTACGGGTCCCAATTGCCATTTCTAGGCATTTATATCCCTTGCCCCGTATAACTTCTGCAAACTCCTTCACAGGCTCTACAAACGTAAAATCAGCCCCCATAGCAATATACTCCTCAGCCTCCTCTCCCCAGTGTCCACCTATGTGCAAGATGTTCTTGCAGTTGTATTTATCTAACACTCTCATATACCTCCAATACTTGTTTTACTACTAATTGTGAATCGAACCACGCCATGTCTGCCGGTGGTTGGTGTTCTGAAATACTCTTAATCCTTCCCTCTGTATCCACATCGTAAATAATAGCCGGGAGTCCTGCTGCAAAACCCTCGAGCGACGTGCGCCCGAGCATGATCCCCGCCGTCTCTGTAGCATCCTTCAAATGGTCTTCAATCTCCCATACTTCGGGGAACCAGTTATCCAACCCGTCTGCCCATGTATCAAACTTCTTACCCACAAACCTACACCGCTTTCCTGACTGCA
>CAYRMF010000064.1:0-4030 GCA_964425475.1 uncultured Candidatus Saccharibacteria bacterium
TATATGCGCACACTGTCGGTATAGCTTTGTGATCAAACCGGCCGACTTTGATTTTCCGACACTGAAAGAGGCAGAGAGATATTTTCCTCAGGAGTCTGTAACGTTGTATCGGGGCAAGGGCTGCTCAATGTGTGGTAATACAGGCTATCATGGACGAACGGCACTATTTGAATTCATTCGTATGAGTCCGGATTTGAAGGCATTAGTGGCGCGGCGACCTGCTGCTCAGGAAATTTGGCAGTTAGCCATGCAAGAGGGATCTGAAACGCTGTTTGTGAATGGATTAGAAAAGGTGAAGAGTGGTGTCACAACACTAGAGGAACTTCTTCGAGTAGCAGAGCCACCACGGGTATAATGTGTTCGTTGATACACGAGAGCGGAAAATGGAAAGCACAAAACAGACATCTAGCACGAAACATGAGGGAAGTTTTTTCTTCGCTCGTTTTGGTCTGAGTCAGGACATTGATTATCTTTTGGAAAATTTAAGTATGCTCGTGGCGGCGGGTATGCCGATTGTGACGGCCCTCGAGAGTATCACAGAGGAAGTGCGTTCACAGCGCATGAAAAAAATACTGCAGGATATGATAGAGGATATTGAGAACGGTCATCCGATTTGGCGCGCACTTGAAACAAGCGGTTTATTCCCAGAGCACGCAGTGGCATTGATACGAATCGGAGAAGCGAGTGGTAGATTGGGAGAAAATCTTAAAGTAGTTGCGATAGAGGAGCAAAAAAGAAGAGCCTTGGCGGGCAAGGTAAAGTCCGCACTTCTCTATCCTGTATTTGTATTGGCAGTAACAGCAGTGGTGGGCGTGGGTATTGCATGGTTTATTCTTCCGAAACTCGCGCTTGTGTTTTCGCAACTCAAGATTGAATTGCCTCTCATCACACGCGTGTTAATCAAAAGCGGAATTTTTTTGGAACAACGTGGCATATGGGTGGTCCCTCTAGGTTTGTTTTTGGGTGGAGCAATGGGGTATTTTATTTTTTTCTTTTCAAAGACTCGGAGCATCGGACAGAGTATTCTCTTGCATACTCCAGGGATTGGACAGCTTATTAGAGAAGGGGAAATCGCTCGTTTTGGTTATCTGCTGGGAACGTTATTGCAAGCCGGATTGCCCGTGACACACGCGCTCTCTTCGCTATCGAGCGCGACGCAGATGACGACGTATCGACGACTGTATGAACACCTCCGAAGTTCGATTGAGGACGGAAATTCTTTTCAGAAAAGTTTTGCTCTCTTCCCAAAAATCAAACGTATTTTCCCACTTCCCCTTGTGAGATTGCTTGTGGCAGGGGAACAGTCAGGGAGTCTTCCGGACGTTCTTATTCGTCTCGGAGCCAATTATGAAAGTAAAGCAGAAACGACCACAAAAAATCTTACAATTATTTTGGAGCCATTACTGCTCGTACTGGTGTGGCTAGGAGTAGTGGCCGTTGCTTTTGCGGTTATTTTGCCAATTTATAGCTTGGTGGGTGGCTTAAACGGAACACCTGCGGAAACATCGACGTCAAACACACAGGCAGTGTCGGAAGAGGCGCTCCCGGTGTCGACGCCCGAAGCACAACAGGTGAGCGCTCCCGAGATGCCCGCAGTATTATCGACATCGGAAGTCATAGTTCCAAAACAGATTCGAATTCTCACGACTGGAGTCGGATATTTGAATGTGCGAGAGCAGGCTTCTCTCCAGAGTCGTGTGATTGCACGCGTGAAACCAGAGGAGGCATTCCCTTTCATCACTTTTCAGGAAGGGTGGTATGAAATTCTGGTGGAGGATGGCGTATCAGGTTGGGTCACAGAGCAATATGTTGAAAAAATAGAATAACGTATGATGCATGAACGAAAACAACATACACTTTGCACGGGATTTACCCTCATAGAAGTCCTGTTGTCTATCGCCATGATGGCAATTATTGCAGGGATAGGTATCCCGATTTATCAGTCTGTCCAAATACGCAATGATTTGGATATTGCAGCCACCACTCTTGCACAGAGTATCCGTCGGTCGCAAGTTTTGTCTCAGGGAATGGATGGGGATACAAATTGGGGTGTGAAGGTGCAAATTGGAAGTATCATCATTTTTCGAGGTGTGAGTTACGCGGCACGTGACGTATCTTTTGATGAAATATTTGCCGTACCAACAAGTATTGTTCCCTCGGGTCTCTCGGAAATTGTTTCAGAAAAATTGACGGGAATGCCACAGAGTACGGGCATAATCACTTTTACTTCGGCTCTGAATGAAACCAGAACACTAACGCTCAATGCGAAAGGAAATATCAATTACTAAGCAAGCCGCTTTTTCGCTCATAGAAGTTATTCTAGCGAGTGCTGTATTTGGTTTGCTCGTGACAGCAATGGCGGGGACATATTTGTATGGGCAAGAAGCGACGGCGCTGGCAGGCAATCGGACTCGTGCAACATTGTTGGCTGAAGAGGGAATAGAGGCAGTCCGGAATATCCGTGATCCGGCTTTTGCCAATCTCACAGATGGCACATTCGGTTTGACTACGACCGGAAATCAATGGGGAGTTTCAGGAACACAAGACATCACTGATATTTTTACTCGGCAGATGAGTATTACGACGGTTGATAGTAAACGCAAAGACATTACCTCGCGGGTGACTTGGGCCCAAAACGGACAGCGAACGGGGACAGTCTCCCTTGTTACCCGTTTAACGAACTGGATTGCGTCGGGAATTGGTAACTGGGGAAGCCCTCTTAAGAGCGCATCTCTCAACGCTGCGGGGAATAATAATTTGAACAAGATTCAAGTGCAGGGAAATTATGCGTATCTCACTTTTGCCAATGGAAACCCAGATTTTCTAGTGATTGATGTGAGTAATTTAGCGAGTCCAGCCGTGGTTGGTTCTCTGGTATTAGCCGGAACTCCGACCAATATCGCCGTGTCTGGGAACTTTGCCTATGTTTCGAGCACGGACAATGGGCAAGAGTTGCAGATTGTGAATATTGCGACTCCGTCTGCGCCTACTTTGGCTGGTACTTATAATGCGTCAGGAAATGCGGATGCTTTTGGTGTGTTTGCCAGTGGTTCAACGGTGTACCTTGTTCGGGCCAGCAGTGCCGATCGTGAATTCCTGATTGTGAACGCGGCAACCCCAAGCGCACCCGTCTTAGTGGGCTCACGTGACTTAAACAATCAAGGAAACGAAGTGGTAGTTGCTGGTAATTTCGCGTATGTCGCTTCAGATAATGATGCCCAAGAACTTCAAGTGCTCAATATCGCCAATCCGGCTGTGCCGATTCAGGTGGGTTCATTGAATCTATCTGGGAATACTGATGCTATTACTCTTGCGTTGACTGGTACTACTGTGTTGATGGGGCAGGGGAATGTCTTGTATAGCGTGGATGTGGCTACCCCTGCCAGTCCTACTTTATTGGGATCAGTGAATTTGTCCGGTGTGGTGAATGATATTGCTCTTAATTTTGGAAACAATGGCACCTATGTTTTTGTCGCGACCGGTAGCGATACAACAGAGTTTCAGGTCGTGAATATTGCCAATCCATCGTCGCCAGTGGTACTCGGGTCAGTAAATGTTGCCACGAATAGTGATTTATTGGGTATCGCATATGACGTGACGCTTGATCGTGCATTTGGTTCGAGCGCTTCCGACGCCGAAGAGTTTCTTATTTTTGCTCCCCAATAAATTATGATAAGATCTCACACCACATCCGGGTTTACACTGGTCGAAATTCTTCTCTCTCTCGGCATTGCCGGAGTTATTTTATTGGCTTCTTCTGTGTTGCTGGCGACACTCTTGCAGGCTCGTGTGAAAAGTCAGGTTATGGCCGAGGTGGAGGGACAGGGCGCGCAAGTGATGAACAGTATCACGCAAACCATACGGAATGCTGAGACACTCAATAGTCCGCTCATCGGTACGAGTGCTGCTACGCTTTCGGTGGATACGTCGACGGCGGGAAATAGCCCGACTGTATTTAACGTGGCTTCTGGGGTGGTACAGATGAAAGAAGGAACCGCTCCTGTGGTGCCACTGACAAATGGTCGGGTGA
>CAYRMF010000065.1:0-3426 GCA_964425475.1 uncultured Candidatus Saccharibacteria bacterium
TCAGGTGTGATTAAATCTCCGACGATTGATTTTGACGATGGGAGTGGGCCTGCGTGGGGTCAGCTTTCATGGAAGGATGTTGAACTGAGCGGTAGCCAGATTCTGTATCAACTTGAATACGTAAACGGAACAGGTGCGTGGGAAGTGATTTCAAACGCGGCACTTTCGGGCAATGAGACCGGATTTACCTCTGGTCCTGTGAATCTCGAAGGTCTCGACACAACGACATACAATCAGATTCGCATTGTGGGTAATCTCGATTGTAACGGCGCAACGTGTCCGACACTCAATGAGTGGACACTCGAGTGGTCGCGTGGATTTAGCATATCGGGTACTGCCTTTGAGTATAACGGAACAGCGTCAACCACGGGCGGAAGTCTTGCGGTCGCGGTTAATGGTGTACTCCAACTTGGTAAGACCGGTTCAATTCAGCCCAATGGCACGTGGACCATTGATGATGTCACCTTCTTTAGTGGGGATGTGGTGACCGTCTTTGCGTCTGGTGTGCTCGACGCTGATGAGGCGGTGGCGGTGACGAAGTACGATGGTACTCCCGATATCTCGGGCATGCGTTTGCAAAAACGCCATCTGACCATCGGTTCTGATGACCATGCATCACTTTCACATACTGATATTGGCACGTACGACTTCTCAAGTGATGAAGATTTGTTCTTTAACGTTGATGGAGGAAATGACCTCACGATGTGTGCGGATGTGGGATGTGCGGATGCAAGTATGCGTGTGCTTGCACGGAATACGTATGCACCGGGTACCGGCACCGATATCATTACTCACGATTTTAGAAATGATGGTACGTTCACCCTAGGAGCAAACACCATGCGTGTTGGTGGCTCGTGGGATAATAACGCAACGACCACGCTTGCTGGCTCTACGGTTATATTTACCGCAACTACCACGAGTGAGACTGTCGACAGTACGGGCGCTACAACTCCTTCATTTAATAATGTAACCTTTGGTGAAGGGCTCGGATCTGCTACATGGACACTCGGAGGTGCACTCGATGCAGACAGCACGCTCTCACTCCAATACGGTACGCTTGCCCGTGGCACGCAGTCACTTACCATCGGAGGTAATCTGTCGATAGGGGCATTCGGTGTGTTTACGGGCATAGGCACGACTACATTTGATGGAGTGAATCCAACCACGTGGTCAGACCAGAGTGGCGCGCTACAAAACGTTGGTAACGCCGTTGTTGATGGTACTTCAGGAAAAACCACGTTCTATACCACAAACGTCAAAGCGCAGAGTATGACTATTGGTGCAGACGACATCCTCGATGCTTCGGCAGCGAACGACATCACCATATACTCAAATTGGATAAACAATAATACATTCTATGCACGTAGCGGTGAGGTGATTATGGCAGCAACCACTACCAATCGCACCATCACCGCAGGCGGTGACGCGTTCTACGACCTCACCTTTAATGGTGCGGGCGGTCTCTGGTCATTTACAGAAGCACTTCTTACCATAGGTAATGATTTTAGAGTTTCTACGGGTACCGTAACGATGCCTCCAAATGGGACAACGACCATCGCGGGCTCATTCTCATCTGTTGGTGGTACCTTTGGAAACAATAATGGCACTGTGCTCTTTACCTCCGGAAGTGCGGAAACTATTTCCGCGAGTGGTACGCCATTTGCAAACCTTTTCTACAATATGACCTTCTCGGGAAGTGGCTCGTGGTCCTTCCTCGACACGTACGCAACCACATCAAACAATTTCCTCATTACCCAAGGCACCGTTACTTTCCCAAGCGCAAATCTCTCTGTCGGTGGGTCGTTCACGCAGAGCGGAGGCGTCTTCAACCACAACAGTGGTACGGTGAGCTTCACCGGAGCAGGTGCGTATACTATTGATATTGGAGCGAGCTCATTCAACAGCCTCGCATTTTCAGGAAGTGGAAGCAGGTCATTCATCGACGCAAATGTCACCGCACTCGGGAGTGTGTGGGTGACCGGAGGTTCACTCACGCTCCCTTCGGGGACACTTTCAATTGGTGGCTCGTATGGGAACTACGCGACTGTGACACACAACAGCGGTACCGTACTCTTTAACTCAACCGACGTAGGGGAGACTGTGCGACTCGGAAATTCATCACTAAACAATATGACGTTCAATAGCGCAACGGGTGGATGGACTATTACTGAATCAGCAACGACGACCGGTAACGTCACACTCACTGCATCAGCATCATCAACGCTCGCCTCAGGAAAAACCCTTGCGGTAGGTGGCATGTTCACCAACAGTGTTGGTGGTGCTACGACCACGTGGACGGGCTCGACGCTCTCACTCGAAGCAGGGAATTACAGTATTAACGGAAAGGGAAATACAGGAGATGCGTATGACACTCTTCGTGTAAAAGCAAACACTGATATTCAGATGTGGAATTCAACTTCAACGGTGTACGATATTCATAGTACCGGCTCACTGTACTCACAAGACCACAATAACGTCGACGGTGCTCTCTATCTCTTTGGAGAGTATGTGCGTACCAGTGGGACTGAATACTGGAGTCACGCAACTGACTTTGACGGCACGCTACTCACCGCAAGTACATCACGTCAGGTAAACGTGCGATTCGCAAGTGGCACAACAGCGCTCTTTGGAACAAGTACACTCAATATCATTGGGACACCAATAGCCACCACCACAGTAGCCAACCAAGGCATTGGAACGTATTTGGTTTCAGTACTCCACGGTACGACGTCTGCGTCATATTATAGTTTTGCAGACCTCGGTGCGAAAGGTCTTACACTCGCAAGTTCTACAAAAGTCCTCGGACTCTCAGACGGCGCATTCATGCTTGGTGTTGCATCGGGTACCGCCATGACAGTCTCATCATCAACCATTGATAATGCAACGAGTTCACTGCAAATTTCTCGCGTGACGTTCTCTACAACGACAGCAATAACAGGACGCAATGTGACTCAAAACGACGGAACCCCAACGAGATTTTGGTGGTTCCGTGATTCTGCGGGCACTATTGATGGAGAGGCATTCGACAACGACACCGGCGACCCAGGCTCGATTCGTTGGGATGATAGTTCACTCAGTATCGTTGTTTCAGGAACGGTCTACAGTGACGATGGGGACAACACAATGGGGTCACCCACCTGTAACGGCTCATCGCCAAATGTGAAGGTGGTTATTAATGGGGGGTCGTACGCTACATCAACATGGTGTTCTCCGGTTGACGGGAGTTACAGCATCACGGTAGCGGGCATTGTTGGTGATGTCGTGCTCACTACCTACCTCGATACCAACGGCGGTCAGCGTGGTGCCGTGATCACCAAAACGCCGACAGGGAATATTGCAAACCACCATATCTACGCAAATAGAATTATCACAAAACATCAGGATGTGGTACCGCTCTCAATCAGCGACATGGCGCTGTTTGATAGT
>CAYRMF010000066.1:0-3289 GCA_964425475.1 uncultured Candidatus Saccharibacteria bacterium
AGTACTTAGATTTTTATGAGCAAAGCGAAATAAAAAACTTAGTAACTCGTGACCACAAATTACATCATGAAATATTAAAATTTATTGTCCCTGTCCCTATTTATTTTATATAAAAAAACGAACCCCCAAGCTTGCGCCTGGAGGTTTTTGTCGATACGTCCACCTTTTCAGGTGTGACGAGTTGCTTCGAGACTTTGTTCGAGCTCTTCAATCATTTCAGCGAGCATTGTATTGCCAGCCTGTACGGCTTTTTCGTAAGCGGTATTGTCTTCACCGCGATACACCTCGCCGTTTGCAACTGAAAATGGCTCCGACACCACCGAGGGCATGAAGCCTCGAATTGATGCATACCCAGGACCAAATTCGAGGACGTGTCGGACAAAGAGCGTGTAAATCGATTTCTTTTTGATCTCATCCGCGGCCTGAACGACGATCGTGTTTACGGTCGGATATTGGTCGCGATTCATATCGACGCGATATTTACTTTCCATGATAACTCCAGTCTGGTTGATGGGACAATTCTTGATTATTATACAACATTTAAAATTATTTGCAATACCTACCCTACAGAGGAGCACCTTCTCAGTTTTTTAACCATCTGGTCCCGATTCACGAGAGCTTGGGTCACCAAACGCCACCGTCAATACGAAAATGAACAAGTAGTACAGTTGACTGTACGATTTTGCTATATGTTTTCAGGGTTCATAACTCAAGAGCAGGCACGACTACATCCTAGGACATCGGATGTCCTAGGATAGGGCGATGCACTTACCGTATACTGTGCACCTGTTACGTATACGGTAAATGGTTTTATTATGCTCTGATGCTTGGAGCAATGCTAAAGAAGTGTAGGGTAAAAATTGTTTCCATTTGCTCACACAACCGTGATTTTTGAGGTCATATTTTTCGAAATTTTTAGCATGCATTGTCCGCAGTGGTGGGTGTGCCCACGACTCTGGAAATAGAAGTATAGAGATGCTGTGTTATTACGAACATCGAAAACACTGTGTGGAAAATAAAACGGGGATGCTATGACACAAAGGAAGCCCACTAAATTGTGGGCTCCTAAATCATTTGTACCGGATGTGTTTTATTGGCCGAGTGCCTCGACATGAGCGGTCACACACGCACGAAGAGACGGGATCGTGTATCCTCCCTCGAGAACTGAGACAATACCGGCACCGCATTTATCCGCAACGCCCGTGAGAATCTCGGTCAAATCCCTGAAATCAGACACGTCGAGCCGAACTTTCGGACGGAGCGCGTCATCCTGATGCAAATCAAACCCTGCTGAGATGAGCATAATGCTCGGCTCATGTTTCAGTATCGCCGGTATCACCTTTCTGGTATACCGTGTCAACACCTCACGGTGCCCACTACCAAGTGGTAGGGGTACGCGAATCAGCTTCGACTTTGTACCGGTTGGTATCGGTTGTTTTGCGTACTTGCAGTCCTCCTGATACGATGAAATGAATAGGAGTCTCTCGTCGTTCGCATGCGCGATGATCCCCTCCGTCCCATTTCCATGATGACGATCGAAATCAACGATTACCACACGAGATCCAACCGACAGAGCATGGAGGGCGCCGATTGCGACATTGTTGAGGAGGCAAAAGCCCTCGCCGCGCTCTCGGCCGGCGTGATGGCCGGGTGGCCTCACCGCGCAAAAGACGCGCTTTCGATTTCGGTTAAGAATTTCTTCTACACCATCGCATACCGCCCCCGCTGCATACTGCGCTGCGGTAAAGGAATTATTGGACGTGCCCAAATACCACTGAAGATACTTGCGGTTTTGGAGCGTATACAGCATGCCGCTGATACGGGATTTGTCCTCAGACCGGTAGAGCACTTTGATGTACTCCTCGGAGTGCGCACGCAACAAGATTGGCAATGACGCGTGCCGTCCTCCATCCTTTGAATAGAGGACAGGAAGACCCAACAGGTTGGGAATCTCACGCAAGACAGCGAGTCGATCCGGCGTCTCGGCAGTAAACGGATACGGCTTATGGTACCGACAAAACTTGGGTTGAATCCAATGCACTTCCTTCGGGTCTGGGTTTAAGGGCATGAATGCCTCCTATCAATGAAACTACACAAAAAATTTATACATCAACTTCTGCCGCGAATATATCATCGAAATCGGACTTTGTCAAAATGTTGCCTTAAATTCACCTCTGAAATACAACTAGCGTTTCTGTGGGGGTGGTATACTACTCTCCATGACACAGGGGCAAACACTTGAAATACTGAAGACGGGGGCGAATGCTTTTCTCACGGGGGAGCCGGGGTCGGGGAAGATGTATACATAGAAGATTTCTGACACAATTTCCACTACCGTACTCACGAACCTAAGATCGATATAGATCAGAAATAAAACAAAATAAAATAGTACGATTAATCGTACTATTTTATTTTGTTCCCTATGGATTGCTTTAACTCAAGAGTAGGCAAGACTACATCCTAGGACATCGGATGTCCTAGGATAACTATTCCCGTTAATGGGAGTGGCGACCGAGGTGTCAAGGTATTGAGGTCTTGTTTCGGGAAATTAATTACGTCACATATTTTATTTCCCAAAAATAACGGGCGTATTTAATTATTTTAAATAGTTTTATATATAAAAAACGGCTCCAGCAATCTAAACGGAACCGTTTTTGATCGCTGGAGCCTTGTCCAATCAAGCACCAGTACTCGAACACTTGTTCTTATTCGCTAATTCGACATTCGGTCTCATCCACGGCCGATTCTTGAGACCTTGAACTTCTGCTTGCTTGAAGAGAAGCCGATAGCGATTACAGAACTCCTCCTGAGTGATTTCTTCAAAAATCCTACTCAAACTCAGTGTGTTGAACTGGTCCCGTAGTTCGTATTCACCTTGTGACATTGCAGAAGAAGCAGGGTTTGCAAGCAAAAGTGCAAAAATAAAAATGATCAATTTCATTATGGGAACTCCCTAGGTGATTGTTTCTGCAATATACTATGCACTAGAATCTCATATCTGTCAATCAATTTGCTTGAATCTCCTCTGAAACGCAACTATCGTAGTTTTGAGAGATGCTATACTATCCTCCATGACACAGGGGCAAACACTTGAAATACTGAAGACGGGGGCGAATGCTTTTCTCACGGGGGAGCCGGGGTCGGGGAAGACGTATGTGCTCAATCAGTACATCGACTGGCTCATGGCGTGCGACATTCCCGTGGCTATTACTGCCTCGACAGGTATTGCGGCGACGCACATTGGCGGTACCACCATTCACTCGTGGGCCGGCATTGGCGCGCGCGACAC
>CAYRMF010000067.1:0-3264 GCA_964425475.1 uncultured Candidatus Saccharibacteria bacterium
TCCTCGGCCACGCCAACATCGCCACCACGCAGATATACACCCACGTCACCGACAAACACCTCAGGGATATACACAAGAAGTTCCACTCGCGGGGGTGATGCTGGAGCGCTATCGAAGCGACTCTTGTATGTAATATGATATTATAGTATGATAATATCATATTAATTTATCACCATATACTATGTCTACAATATCTGTTCCCCTCACCCCAGAGCTTGAAAAGCGCCTCGATGAAGTCGCCGAGGAAACTGGCGCAAGTCGAGCTGCGGTCGTACGTAATGCACTCAAACACTACAATGAAGACATTGCGGTTCAGAAGATACTCCGCGCTATGAAGGAACCGACACTTTCAGGTGATCTCGATACCCTTCTAAACTCCATTCGGTGATATGCGACAGATAGTCATCACATACAAACCGACATTCCTTCGAGACTTCAAAAAACTTGAAAAGAAAATCCAGATAGAGGCAAGAGAAAAGATGGCACTTTTTACCGATGAAGAAAATCATGAACGATTGCGGGTTCACAAACTGACCGGAAAACTGAAAGGGTGTCATAGCTTCTCTATCACATACGCGCACCGTATTATTTTTTCTTGGGAAAGCAAAGACACCGTTGTCTTTCTGGGGATTGGTACCCACGATATATACGACTAAATTTACAGAATCACCATCACTACAAACAGAAATTAAAATCCGGCGCACCTGTGAGTGCGCCGGTTAAAACCTTAAGTGAGGGTGAAACCCGACTATTTTGGAGTCAAATCCACAAAAAAGTTGCTCATTTTGGATTGCAGTCCACAATCAGCGGTTTTGCCCGAGGCAAGACCTCGGGCAGTTGAGAAGTGTGACACACAGAGATGTTGGGTTTACGAAACCCAACATCTTTACTCCGACAGAAGGTGGAGGCCCTGAGCGCGGAGGCAATCCTGCACCTCGCGGACGATGGCACGTCCCACTCCTACGAGTCGGAGGAAGTCGGACTCTCGCATGCGGAGTAGTTGCCCCACGGTGCGGATATCGCTGTGCATCAGCACACAAACGCTCCGCGGGCGGAGGTCGAGTGCCGAAAGCGGTACCGCGTCATACTGAAGTGCTACGGCACTACGCACCGCTTGCCCCACTGACGCGAGCGATGTAAGTGCGCTCTCGAGCACTGCAACACGCGCTTCGAGCAAGGCAAGACGTTCTTCAGTTTCCATCATTTTCTCCTTTGCCTCAGTACCCGAGGTGCGGTGCGACGATGTGTCGCAGTGTAAACGAACTTCACTCAACTGAACATCAACTGCGTTAATGGTCAGATAAAGTGGAGAAGTTGTAACTTCTCCATTCGCGTGGTCCCTAACGGAACCACGCCTTGAGCACAACTTTCCGTTGTTGCTGGAAATTGCGCTCAAGGGTGTTGCGGAGGTTTTTTCCGAGTCGGTCCACAGGGACCTCACGGATCTCCGCCTGGCCTTCGGGGCCAGTAAAGGTGATGACCGCCTGGTCGTGATTCCGACCAGTGACGCGCGGTTGCCACCCCGCATGAGCCAAGTCAGCCCATGCGCAAGACGAATATTGTGCATTCATTTTTTGTTTCCCCCGTTAGTTTGTGGAATTAATCAATGCAACGCACGAACTAATTCCACAAACCAAGGAGAGTTTGAAAGAACACTATCTCTACAAATCCACCACGCATGATGAACTTGATAAAGATGGCGAGGAGGTGTGTTCACTCAACTCGCCAATGCACTGTTCTCGTACAGGCAAACGGGTAGTCTAAGCGTATCTACCAGAGTAGCTTTTGACAGGGGTTCGGTCTTGTATACCCCATCGTGCCCGTGCGTACATGCGCCACGAGCGTCCCATTCATTTGTTACACGCAGTCAGACTGGGGTCTGCGTGTCTGTCTTTATCCGTTATTGATACGACTGAGGTCAGTCTCGAATCCGCGAGGAACAGGCACTTGGTGCCGTACGCGATATTCGGAGAACTGGAAGGATGCTTGCGCAACCTCTTCAACAGTGTACTCGTGACGGTCGGTAAGGCGCGGAAGCCCCCGAACACCCATCACGACAACGGCGTCGCCAGGTTGAAGCGCCACACGCGGAGGTGCGTCCGGAATATCGACCGAAAGGCCGAACCGGGTACGCATCGCGTGAATAGTCGCTTCGTGTGAGGGGTTACAGCAGGACACGACTCCCTGCGCAACCGCCGTCGCCACTTCCTGAACGGACAGAGCCCGCCGCTCGATGACGCAGTTACCTGCGAACATTGAATCGGCCAAGGCGAAGCCAAAATAAATTTTCGACATAACTATCTCCCACACCAATCGCACGGTACCCAATACGGGCCGTTCACGAGGTATGCCTGAATCGCAGGATGGAGCGTGCTATGCATCACACGCCCATTCCCATGATTCAGCTGGAGTTATGAAAGAGCAGTTCTCTAACAATCCCCGAAAATTCAGAAACTGTATAAAGATGGCGAGCGAAAAACACTCACCATATTCCGTAACACGCCACGGTCTCGGGCGAAGGATTTTTATGTCGACCTCGCGACAGGCAAGAGCTTCGCGTACTTGCGATTCTTGTACCACCACGAGCGGATTTCGAACTCCGGGTTGGTTTTGATAAAAGCAGTGAGCTTTTTCTCGACTCCCCACAGAACGTCATTCTTCTCGTACTGATACTCGTAATCGGTTTCAGCGCCAATTGCCTTGAGGCAGGCCTTCGTTACGGAAGCCCAGTTTTTGCCATCGTAGACCAATACGACGACATACCCTGAGTACCCGTAATTCGTGTGCCTTCCTCTGAGGTTGTAGCATCCAACCTCGTCGAGTTTCGGGAAAATGAAGAAATCCCCACGGCTCGGAAGTGTCGGCTTTGTGATTGAGGAAATCCCCATTGAGTCTCCTTTTTGGTTTGATTGATGGAATCATGTGACGATGTCGTCGCAACATAATTCCATCAATCAAAACGGTTTCAAAGATCAAATCTCTACAAATCCACCACGCATGATGAACTTGATAAAGAGGGTGAATCAAAAAGATTCACCCGCATCGCGATTGCGATGCTTTGCATGACGCTTGAAGTCATGCTTTTTGTCGCGGTGCGTACCGCCTCCAGAGTTCTTCTGGAGTTTCTCAACCACACCCACCGGCAGGCGTGGTTTCACTTTCTGCTTTCCATGCATTTCCTTCTCCTTGAAAAATTGAAAAGAACTGTACCGACTACACGCCGTCGGTTAGGGCGGAGAGGTTTAACGTCGAACACATGTTACT
>CAYRMF010000068.1:0-1458 GCA_964425475.1 uncultured Candidatus Saccharibacteria bacterium
ACATATGACTTAGGGGGTACTATTCCATCGCTACCGTTTACACTTAATCCTGATACACACCAAAACGTGTCGCTTGTTGTTGTCCCTAAAAACCCACACACACTCTTGGTAACGGTAAAAGATGTGGGCACAAACCTTCCTATTTCGGGTGCAACCGTACGTCTTGAAAAAAGTGGATATGATGTGACCCATGTAACAGGAAGAGGGTACATATCACAAACTGATTGGTCGGGGGGAGATGGGCAAAGCGCGTATACCAACACAACAAAGTATTACGAAGATGACGCTGATGTTGAAAGTGTAACTCCTGCAGGCCAGGTGCAACTGAAAGAAACATTTGGTGTCTTTGCGGGGAATGGCACACTGACGTCATCGACATTTGATACAGGTACGAGTAGCGCATTCCAACAGATTTTAGTGCAACCACAGTCACAACCACCAGAAACGGGCGTGGACAGTGTCCGGATGCAGGTCGCTACCAATAATGACTTAACGACATGGGATTTTAAAGGGCCTGATGGCACTGGGGGAACATATTATGATGTCACGAGTACTGATATCCATGCAATACATACAGGAGATCGTTATGTGAGGTATAAACTTTTCTTGAGTACCGCAAGTAGTACGTGGACACCAACGGTATCTGATGTTGCATTTACATTTACATCAAGCTGTACACCTCCCGGACAAGTGTTGTTTGCAGGAATTACGGCGGGCACGTATACAATGACGGTAACTTCATCCGGCTACCAAGTATACACAGATTCTATTACAGTGACTGACAACTGGACACATGAGGAGGTACTACTTTTACCATGAGCACCATAAAATCATTCTATAAAAATTCTGGCTTTACCCTTGTAGAAATACTTGTGGTGGCGAGTATTACCGTACTTATAGGTCTTGGTGCAACAAAACTTCTCGGGGATATTTTTAGCGTCAATCGAAGTGTGTCTGACTCACTTACGCAAACAGGGGAGGCGCGTCGTGCAGTAAAGACAATGGTTGCCGAACTGCGTACGGCGTCCCCATCGAGTGTTGGTGCATATGCACTTGAGCAGACAGGAACCTCGTCGCTCATATTTTATAGTGATATTGATAGTGACAATGAAAAGGAGCGCATCCGATATTTTATTCAAAGCAGTGTACTTATGCGGGGAGTAACAAATGCAACAGGGAGTCCTTTGGTATACAACACGGCGAACGAGGTGCGTACTGAGCTTGTGCACTCCGTCAGGAATAGTAGTACCACACCACTCTTTTCATATTACAATGAGACCTATGCAGGCACGAGTACGCCACTCGTTGCACCCTTTAATATTTCGGTGGTGCGTCTCGTCAAGATATATATGGTGGTCAATAAAAGCACTTCCACTTCCTCCACACCCGATATCTACACGACGCAAGTTAATTTTCGTAACCTAAAAGATAATCTATGAGTACGAACGCATTTAAAAC
>CAYRMF010000068.1:1558-3196 GCA_964425475.1 uncultured Candidatus Saccharibacteria bacterium
CAAGTTAATTTTCGTAACCTAAAAGATAATCTATGAGTACGAACGCATTTAAAACAAAAGGGTATATTTTAGTACTCGTGCTTGTGTGCGCTTCAATCGGTGTGTTGCTTTTAGGAGGTTTGATACGATGGGGAGTTACTGATGTGATTGCCACACGACAAATGGCAGACCGCGAACAAGCAATTCAAATAGCGGAGGCAGGTATTGATTATTATCGTTGGCATCTCGCACACGCACCGCTTGATTTTATGGATGGGACGGCGACTTCTGGTCCATATGTTCACGCATTCCATGACAAGGATGGAAATGTCATTGGTGATTTCACGCTTCAAATAGTACCGCCACCACTTGGATCAACCTTGGTGATTGTTACCGCGACAGGCAGAACCCTAGGAGGAGTACAGCGTTCAGTACGGGTTCAGTTTGCAAAACCTTCAATCGCGAAGTATGCGGTCGTTGCCAATAGTATGATGCGATTTGGTGCGGGAACGGAAGTGTTTGGACCAGTTCATTCGAATCAAGGATTGCGATTTGATGGTATAGCACACAATTTGGTTACAAGCGGAGTCGCTACGTATGACGACCCAGATCATACAGGTGCAAATGAATACGGCGTACACACACATGATTCTCCTACTGACGCACTCCCGCCAGCGGCTGTTTCGCCAAGGACAGATATATTTGAAATTGGACGTACGTTCCCCGTGCCGACGATTGATTTTGGGGGTATTACCTCAGATTTATCGCAATTAAAATCAAACGCACAGTCAAGCGGATTTTATAGGCCGGGTTCAGGTTCGCTCGGGTATCATGTTGTTTTAAAAACAAATGACACATTTGATTTATACCGTGTGACAAGCATGGCAAGTGCACCATGGGGCTGTACCAACACCGCCTCACAAACTGGCTGGGGAACATGGAGTGTTCAAAATCAAACGCTACTTGGCAATTATGCCTTTCCAGCCAACGGTATTCTCTTCTTTGAAGACCACGTATTTGTGAAGGGGCAAATTAATGGTGCCCGACTCAATATAGTATCTGCAGTTCTACCAGACAACGCTGCAACACGAAAAAACATTATCATCAATAATGATTTACTCTACACCAGATACGATGGCACTGATACTATTGGTCTTATTGCGCAAGGGAATGTACTTGTGGGGATGGTGAGTGAAAATGATTTGCGAATCGATGCAGCACTCATCGCACAGAACGGTTTGGTAGGGAGACTCTATTACGAGTCAGATTGCTCACCGTATGACGACCGCTCAACTATAACCCTCTGGGGTATGATTGCTACAAATGTCCGCTACGGCTTTGCATATACAGACAATTCAGGGTATCAAACGCGTAATATTAATTATGATGGAAACCTACTGTACTCACCCCCACCAGGGTTTCCGCTCACTGGAGATGAGTACGTGACAGTGCTGTGGGAAGAAATTTAGATATATTGTAAGAAAAGCGCCGGCTGCCTATAGGCAGTCGGCGCTTTTCATCTGGCCCCCCCTACATGGTAGAATATATATACTATGAAAAAAGGCATTCTCCCGCTCATTGTCGGGAATTGGAAGATGAATCCGCAGTCAGTAGCACTTGCGATTCGGATGGTGACAGACTTCAAGAAAAAAACTCAAG
>CAYRMF010000069.1:0-3181 GCA_964425475.1 uncultured Candidatus Saccharibacteria bacterium
ACCCTTCGAGTGAGCCAGTTTGGGGAACTGGCGCAAGAGGTTGTCGAAATTTTCACAAGAAAATTTCATACAACCTAAACAGCCGCTGTAAGCGGGCAGGAGATATGCTCTAGCCAACCCTCAAGTCTCGTACCCCAGGGCACCTTCTCTACCTTCGGTATTCACCTTGTAAACATCGACTTGTCGCTTCGCGAACGGGTGAAAAAGTACGGTGTACTTTTGCAAGAGGTTCTCGATATTTTGACGTAAGGAAAAATATCATAGAACCTAAACAGCTTCTGTAAGAAGAAATGCTATACGCATTTTTCAGCTCGCGCAGGCACATAAAAACCCCTGTCCGCGCTCTAGGATTTGAACCTAGGACCCTTCGAGTATCAGTCGAATGCTCTAGCCAACTGAGCTAAGCGCGGACGGGGGTTTCTACAGCCTTTTGAAAAGGTCCTACGATACTACCAAATACAGAGCGTTTGAGCAACAAATTGTGGTGACTCTATTATACAGTACAAAAAGAAAAGGCCGGGCGCGAGATACACTCACGACACCGACCATTTACGACCTCTTGGCTCAGAATTTGTTCCACTCCGAGCCATCAGGAATGTACGGTGTGCTCATCCTGTTCATGATGAACCCCACCAAGAAAATCAGACCACCGACAACCATGCGGGGGATATCCGCCCCAGTATTCTTGTCACCAATAGCCGCCAAGGCCATCAGTAGACCAACAACACCAAGACCGAACCCAACCCAGCAAAGGAATGCTTCTGACCTCATTTCCACTCCCTTCCCGCCTTAAGGCGAAAAAATAAATAACAAAAAATTCTTTTATATTATACCACCTTTTAAATCCTTGTCAATATGTATAAAACTCCCCTTTTTCGGTCTTTTTAAGGGGTATAATTTGTATATATGAATCTACAAGCATTTTTTACGAACCTTGGTACATTTCTTAATAGTAATATTATTCCCTTCCTTTTGGCGCTTGCGTTTGTCGTTTTTCTTTGGAATATCGTACGCTACTTCATTATCGAAGGTGCAAATGAACGTGAGCATGAGAAAGCACGATCAACCGCACTCTATGGCATTCTCGCATTCGTCCTTATTCTCAGTCTTGCAGGTATCATCAATCTCTTTATAGATAGTTTTGGTGTTAGAGGCGGACAACCCATCCAGCCAGATTATCTACGATCAGGTGGATCGACTGGAGGAGGAAATAATGCTACGTATCCATACGCTGAAGAGGCGGATATACAGCCAGATCCATAACAGTCGGCACAGTGGCGCAGGAAAATCAAGAGTTTTGCAACTGAACTGTTCTTGTTTTACGTTTGCATCACTGTTTCTGTTCTGTCCATTTCTCAAGCAATTCGTCGACTTGTTCTTCAATCCCACGTATGTCACGTGTTCTTGACACATCATGCCGGTCGAGTATCTTTGCAGAAAGTCTTGATAATTCAAGGAGGCGCTTCTTATCGTCAAAACTTACACTGATATCCGTGCGATTGAGTACCTTCTGTATCTTTTTTGATATTGACCGATGCACATATCCACCAAGAATAGTATCAACTCTTTCAACAGCTTCTGGTGTACCTTTCTGGAGTTGTTCACGTAATTGCGCACGCATCTCTTTTTCCCACTCTAAATCTTGGTTTTCCGTTCCACCGTTCAAGATATCGTTTTCAAGGCGCTGTATTACTGTACGCATATCCTCTCTATCTGCTTCAGGCAATTCAAGGTTTGGATTTTTGAGAAGCTCAGCCAAAGGCACCGGCGGTTTTTCTGACTCTGAGGAATCAGGATTGGCACTCGGATCATCCTCAGTATCTCCGTTTTCTGATTGCTCACTCCGCTTTTCCAATTCCTCCAGGATGGCATCACGCATACGTTGTGCTTCTTCTACCTGTATACGAAACTCTTCTGCCTTTTCACGCTGTGTATCTTGTCCTTCAGCATTGTATGTGTTCAAGAATCGATTCAACTGATGAGTACGATACGCCAACAAACCCTCACTATAGCCGAGTGCTTTCCCGAGAGCACGCTCTCCAATTTCTGTTGGATCCGAAATCTGTTCAAGGAGTGTCATGAGTCCACTATAACCTTCGAGGTCCATTTTCTCATGCGTTTCCCCATACAACTCGAGAAGTTGAGAAGCGTTCTTTGAGACAAGAAAGGTGGCGTCATCAAAATCGACTTTTGGATGTCCGTACTGCTCGCGTTTCATCTCTCCGAGCTGAAACGCGATATCTCGCAATTCACTGCTCCATGTATTGGTTTCCCCCGCTCCAAGGTTACCGTCGAGGAAGCGAAGTGCTGCATCAATATCACCCCGCTCGAGCATCTTGTTCAACTCTCCATAAAAAGCTTCGACCGACAACGCGGTCTCTGGGTCATCTCTGTACCGCTCTGCTTCACTTTTTGCATACTCATTAATCTTTCCACTCACAACCGTGCTTTGAAAATCAATACCTACACCATTTTCAACCTGTGGGAGTGTTACGGTATCCTGTTCAAGATATGTATATTCAGGAGGTAGCTCTGCTTCATCTCTATCAAAAGGGTTCTCCTCCGTAACAGGAATTTCTTTGGGGGCACGATTCGGAATCGGATCACGTGTCAAAGGTGATAATGAGTGCATTTTTTTATATCTCCACTCTATACGTTTCGCAGGAAGAGCACGAGGACGTACTCCACCATTTAGTGCCACATTGGTGAGAAATCGCCTTGTCATTCCCGCAAGTACTCCCGCGAGTTTTGGTACATTCTCAATCTTTGGCTCAAGCATGCGCCAGGGAATACCTTTCATCTTTGCCTTATTTTTTTCTTCTTTCCAACGTTTATTTATTCTTCTCGCTTGTTCTTCTTCATCCAACGATGAGAATGTGTCTAGGAAAAAAACACTGGACTCCTCCCTCAATTCCTTTTCCACTTTCCTCTTCTCTTCTTCTGTTGGTTCAGAACGAGGTGTTGATTCAAACATATAGAAATATAATACCGTATTTATTAGGTGCGTCCATTAACCCAAAAGCACAAAAAGACGCCATTCCCATAAAACACAAAAACCACCTCATCTGTATGAGGTGGTTTTTGTGTCATCAGCGACATACTTCATATAAAAGCGCTTTGCGAGCATTTCTACTTTCTTTTGTCTTATCCTATGGCTACGTCTTTCCGTAGAGTACAGATA
>CAYRMF010000070.1:0-3140 GCA_964425475.1 uncultured Candidatus Saccharibacteria bacterium
AAAAAAACAACCCCCTTTGCAGGGGGTTGTTTCGTGGTTTTTTGAGAGATATCCTTCTCTTTTTGGCTAATAAGTAAACGAATTACTTAGTCCAAGATTCACCCCCGAGATCGAGGTTGAGAACCTTGTAACCGTTAGCCCAGTCACCAGTTGAAGATGCATCACCATCAGCAACGTGGCTAGAAGAACTGTTATCAGACCAGATGAATGCATTTGCACCACCTGAACCTGTGACAGCAGCTGAAGTGTGGAGACCCCAGATAGTAGCAACAGCAGTACCGTTAAGGTAAGTGCTTGTACCATTAGCTGAAGCGTCACCAGCGAGGTAGAGACTGACAGTATCACCGACAGTATCAGCACCTGTAGCACGGAATCCTGTTGCAGTACCTTTAACAGTATATGTTGTAGTAGATCCAGCAGGAACAGTACCTTCGAGTGTTGAGTTCCATGTGATATAGAGAGAGTCATCCGCTTCGAGGAGACCTGAAGTTGATTCAACAGAGTTTCCGTCCTCATCTTGCATGACGACGTTAGCTGTGATATCAACACCATTCTCGTAGAATTTGAGAGACTCAATCTCGAGAGTATCAGCAGTACCACCATCAGACCAAGTTACAGGGAGTTTAACCTGCTTGAGAGCAAGAGCACCCTGAGCTGAAGCTGAAACAGTGAACTTGTAGATATCAGTAGCCTGACCATTGACGAGTGTACCATTTGCGAGGTCTACTTGAGCAAGAGTTGGGATAGATTTAAATACGTAGAGTTCATTACCAGCACGATCAGTTGTACTTGTTGTTTCTACACCCTGAGAATCAGCGTATTTCGCAGAATCGAGAGTAAGAGCAGCATTTGACTGAGATGTACCAGCACTAGTACCGATAGTGTTAAGCATGAGCTTAGCAGTAATAGTCTTAGTAGAGTTAGCAGGGACAACAACGTTGAGGCCTGTTACGAGAGCCGCAGTATTTGTCAATTGTGAGAATGAAACAGGGGCACCAACTGGAGTAGCTCCGTCGTAGAGTTGTACAGTGCTAATTACAGAAGAAATAGCAGCTGAACCAACTTTAACCTGGATTTCCTTGATTGTGTATGTCTCATTAGCAGCTGTGAATTTGTATGCAGCAGCTGTTACTTCTTGGTTACCAGCGACGATACGATTGAGTGGTGAAGAACCATCAAGAGCAGTCGTGAATGTACCAGTACCGAAAGTGATAGTCTGACCATCAACTTCTGAAGCAGTAGTAGATGTAGAAGAACCACCAGTAGTAGTATAACCAACAGTAATACTAGTTTCTCCAGTATCAGCAGTACCAGCATCTGTAGCGCTAGAAGCGACATCAGCGTATACTTCTACTGAGAGAGTTTGACCTGCAGCGATATTTACATTCGTAGAGAATGTATTTCCTGAAGCAGTAACACTAGATTTAACACCACCAGCACCGACAGTTTGACCGCCGATTTTGAGGTAGAGATTGTTAAGATCAGCTGAAGCAAGGAATGCATCAGCGTCTTCATCAAAGTCTACTACGATAGAAGTGATATTAGCACCTTCTGTTGTATTAGCCTGGATGTTGTAACGACCGATGAGGAATCCTGCTTTAGGAACAGTTGTTGTAGTGTTAGCGTATGATGTGTCCTTAGCGACAGTCAATGCACCTGTTGCAACAGTGAGAGTATTAGCCTCAACAGTAGCAGCTGGGTATGAACCGTAACCGAGAGAGATCAAACGTTGAACATTTGAAGAACCAGTAACGATTTCTACTTGGATAGTATCATCAGCAACGATGTCATTTGAGCCATCGCTGTTGTAGATATCACCACGTACTTCGAGGATACGAGTAGTACCAGGAGTAACGATAGCAGAAGAACCGAATGTATAGTTAGTATATGCCTGAGTTGCATCAGTATCACCAGCAAGAGCTGCTGTTGAACCGATTTGAGCACCATCGAGGAATATAGCACCATTTCGGAGTGTATATGTTGTATCAGCGTCATCTTCATCGATGCGGAATGAGAGATTTTCGATCTTCATTGATTCACCGAATGCTTTTACTTCATATCGAGCGAGAACAACACCAGAAGCAGCGTTAACTGTATTTCCAGATGGAGAGTTCGTAGCCTTTGTGAAAGTAAGAGAACCACTATTGATAGTAGCGCTAGTAGATGAACGAGCTGAGAATGTAGTACCATTCGCAGTAGCGAGAACATTGTTACTGAGCTCAGTATCAGTAGCCCATACGTCAGCAGCTTGTCGGAGAGAGAAGCTAAATGTACGGCTAGAACCAGCGATGATATCACCGAGAACTTTGATAGTACGAGAACCAGTCTTGAGTAAGACAGGAGCACCAGAAAGATCAAATGTGACATATCCCTGAGCATCGAGAGTAGCAACTGCACCACCAACAGCAACACCATCTACGTAGAGACGGAAGTTACCGAGGTCAGAAGTAGTTACTGAACCGATCTGACGAAGTCTGAGAGACTTGAATTGTACGTCACGATTACCAACACTAACCACATTCTGCCACATAGTGTAGTCAGTTTGTGGGTCAACAGATGTACCAGAAGGTGTCGTTGTAGCGTTGAAATCGAGAGTAGCAGCACCAGAAACTGTAGCAGTATTGTGGAGGTTACCAGCAATGCTGACAGAAGTAGCAGTACCACCGACAGTGTATGATGTGAGAGTTACACCAACAGTCTGTCCAGAAACAGCAGCAGCAATATCAGCACGAACAGCTACTGTTTTAGAGCTGTTAGCTGGGATTGTGATGACTCCTGAAGGATCGTTGAATGTGATAACACCAGTAGAAACTGTTGCAGCATCAGTCAAACGGTTAACTCCAGTATAGAGGTAAACATTTGGGAGAGTTGTATCAACAGAGATACCAGTTCTCATGAGCTTAACGCTTGTAACCTTGACTTCAGAGTTTCCGTTATTCACGAATCTGAATTCAGCGAGGTTAGCAGCAGCGCTACCAGCAACGAGAGTACTCGTAGCAGGATTTGTAGGAGCAAGACCAACAGTTACAGCACCACTTGTAGGAGTTGGATTTGGATTACAAGTCCCGAGAATCTCACAGAGCTGTGGAGTCTCAGCAGCGTCAAGAGCTCGAACTACATATTGGAAAAATTCTCCACGA
>CAYRMF010000071.1:0-3101 GCA_964425475.1 uncultured Candidatus Saccharibacteria bacterium
GCTTCATTTTCTGAGATGAGTTCGTGCGTGTCGCCACGGGAGCGAAGCCGTTTTACAACCAGTTCCCCGTACACTGCAGCCACCACAATAAGCCCATCTTTGGGTGTAATAGACCTGTCCACCACGAGGACATCACCCGAAAATATCCCCGCACCAATCATCGAATCCCCCTCCACACGCACAAAAAAGGTCGAAGCAGGGTGCTTCACCACCAAATCATTGATATCGAGCACCTTTTCGATGAGATCATCTCCGGGAGAAGGAAAACCCGCTTGCGGACGCGAGCTGTACATTGAAAACTGAGTGTCAGACATGGCAACACCTCCGAGAACCTCACCCGTCGCTTCATTACTATCGCCTTTTGATTTTTGCATTACACAATTGTAACACCAGTGAGCACTGAGTGCAGTTCAAAGAGAAGCGCCATGACGGCGAGGAGACCTCCTGCGTAGGCAATTTGGAGCGGATTTTGTCTGCGCCACTCAATGACGATAGAGAGCATGAGTGCCACTACAACAACGAGCGCCAGTACGATGTATACCATCTGGAGCCACACTCCCGGCTGAGTTGCTGTGCGCTCGAGCGGATTGACACCATCACCATTGCCCGTACCTGGGTCGATAGTCGCCGGTATACCCTCACGCGAAGTCGTTGCAAGGTCTGAATACATGACTTTTGTCCCATTTTCTGAATCAATGGTTGTTTCGGTGACCGTTTCGATTGGCTCAGGCACCACCTCGGCAACCGCAATCGGTTCCGTTACCACAGCCGGTACCTCCGCGACGACCGGTGGTACTTCCTCGGTGAGTTCATTCTCCGGTGCCGTAGTCGCTTCTCCAAGAATTTCTGTTTCCTGTACCGGTACAGGAGTTGGATTCGGTGCCTCGGCTACCTTCACCGTACTCACCACACTCGGTGTACCGAAGAGCTGTACCACAAACACCGTTGACTCTCCGTCATACTTACCTTTCGCGGTACCCACCCCTATTTCGGTAAAGTTGCCATTCATGATATTGGCACGGTGCGTTGGTGAGTCCATCCACGCCTCAACCACATCCGATGAGTCGGTGAAGTGTACCGCGAGGTTTTCGCCTGCATGAATAAAGTTGTATGAAACCTCATCAAACCAATACCACGGAGAAATGCCTGTGGGACTGTAGTGTGCGAAATATGCATTTTTTGCCATATCTTCTGCCTTGAGCTTTGCTGCAGAATCGAGGACGTCACTCCGCTTGAGTGTGCCGAGAGCACCGTCAGTGCGTTCGTCATTGGTCAGTTCCACAATCACTGCTGGAAGAATGGTCGAAACCATCCAATCAGAACCGAGCCAGATGAGCGACTGAATGTTTGCGATAGCAAACGTGAGCACAACAAGCACCAACATAATGCCCATGGAAGCACGTTCAAGAAAATCGGGCCTGTAGTTGTTGCCCTCATGTGGAATGAAGAGTTTCTTAAAAAAGTCTTTTAACATACCTATATTATATCATACCCTTGACAAAGTTGTAAATATGAGCTGAAAATGTCTATTTTTGGCGCTGTTTTAGACTATTTTCCGGCCATTCCATGATTGCTCCTCCCCCACACTCAAAGGAAGTCGCTCTGCGCAACAAACCCTTATTTTGGGGTGGTACTACCCTATTGTACGGCATATCATAGATGATTTCCGCAATATCCCACAGGTCGTCCTCACGTGTCATCCAGCTTGTGCCAAAACGCTTCATGTTTATTGGGTTGGTGTACCCGAGCATTGTCTTCTTGCCATTTTTCACGAGAAAGTACTCGTGAAAGTACGACATGGCAAGCTCTCGAACGGAGCGATACACCGGATCACGATAGCGAAGCACGAGATGGTTGGTCTTGCTGATGCCACCGTAGTAGCCATTTTGCTTGAAGACGGTCACGATGTGGTCGAAGTCTGTCTTCTCGACTTTGAGATTGATGATAGTGGGCTTTTCGTCCTGAAGCATGAGGCACACACACGCGAGCATCGCACCCTCGAAGCAGTGTGCTCTGTTTGTACGAAGTGCCGAGAGTGGCGACAAGCACGTTTCTCCTTCTTCCTCATGGTTCATGGGGATTTGCTCAATGTACGTCTGAATCTTCTCTGGGGTATTGTACCGCTTGAGCATTTTGAATTCAGGATGATGTATCCCCTGTGGTGTGGTAGACATGGTGTAAGTATAGCAGTCCAAAACGGCAAAAGCCCCACCTCCGTGGGACTTTTGCCGTTTTTAAACCCATTCACCGGACGACGTCAGACGTCGGCTATATTTAAAAAGTGTGAGCGACTTACGATGTCGCTCATACTTTTTAATTATTCCTTCAGGCGGGCGTAGACGATGAGGTTGTGGGAGTATTCTTGCTTTCCTCGATTGAATGTACCGGTGCAGGTGACGAGGCGGAGGCCGGCGTAGTCTATCTGCCCATATACTTTTTCTGTGGGGAAATCGCTCTGTGGTACACGTTCTTTGCTTTCTACCACAAAGGTTGCAGTGGTGCCGTCAGCACGCTCCACCATCACTTCATCTCCCTCCTCGAGTTGCCCGAGGGAAAAGAAAACTGCAGGACCTTCATATGAATCTACATGGCCGAGTATCACCGCAGGACCAATCTCACCTGGGGTTGCTCCGTAGGTGTACCACCCCACTTCGGTGTAAGAATCAGGGACTGACACCGTCTTATCCTCGTTTAGCCCAAGGGGCGGCACGAAGGTGGTGTCGAGGTTGATTTTTGGAATCATAAGATGCACCGGCTCCGAGCGCGCATACTGCGACACCGGTGCCTCCCCCTCCTCCACCACCTCTTCGGGAGTAGGTGCAAACACGGTTTTTTCTTCAGGTATGTAGTACAAGAGCAATCCACCAATGAGTGCTCCGCACACAGCAAACGCCATTACGCGAACGTAATGGCGTCGTGCTGTATGAGTAGTCGTTTCTGATGAATGACTATCCATTTTCCTATTATCGAGTCTTTTGTACTGATGCGCGCGCACCGAGTACTGCAACGAGTGAAGGAAGTGACACAACAAGTGGTGAAGTACCACCCGCACCCGTGTTTGGTGCACCTGCTGGCATCTCGGTAGATGCTCCAGCTACACC
>CAYRMF010000072.1:0-3088 GCA_964425475.1 uncultured Candidatus Saccharibacteria bacterium
CCACGGGGCAAAGCCCCGTGGCTTTCTGGACGAACTAGTAAAACTCGAGCGCGTGTGTTTCCCTATCCATTGCACCCTTCCTAAAATATCCGTATTATCGTCATATGGAAAAACACATTACCTGCATCTATCACAAAGACTGCATCGATGGCACCTCTGCCGCCGCGGTGGTGCTTAAAAAGTTCCCCCACGCACAGACGTTTCCCCTCGCACACAACTACACCCCCGAAGAAATTGATACTGTCCTCGATCTCACCGACACTTCAGCGCATATATACATTGTCGATACAACCGTTGGTCTTACTGAGTGTCTCACACGGGGACACCAGGTCACTATTATTGATCACCACATCAGTGAGCATACCCGTATAAACGACATCATGAGCCGATATGCCAATCTCGACTACATTTTTGATAATACAAAATCTGGCACATCGCTCGCATGGTCATATCTTTTTCCAGACACACCCGCTCCTGCACTCATACCCCATATTGAAGACAACGATCTCTGGAAAAAACAACTCGGGGAGGACACCGAGCACATCACGAATTATCTGTCACTCTGGAATAACGACCCGCACGCTATTGTGCCACTTTTTGATGTTGCTCTGGCGGACATTGTGGAGAAGGGGAGAATGCTCACCACCTACGCGCGCACCATGGTGGGGCGCTACATACTCCTTGAACCAATTACGCTCCGCATCGGACAGCATGATGTGCTCGCGTACAACATCACCGACTATCAATCTGCCTGTGGAAACGCGCTCGCGCACCAAAACGGAGGAGCGGTCGCACTCTACACAATCATTGGGAGTGCGGTGAAGTTCAGCTTCCGCTCTCTGAGTACTCATGAGCCCTCAGCACTTGACCTCGCTACAGCGCTCGGGGGCGGTGGGCACCGGAATGCGTCGGGAACGAGCATTCCACTTTCAGATTTCATTTCCCGCATTCAACGTTAATTCAACATTCGCGATGTTTGTAGCCCTCGTCTGTTGATTCGCATTACACCAAAAGCATGATACTCTATACGCACTATATGTTAATGTAACAAATTGTATCTATGGAAACGACACACGAAGAAAAAAATACTACGGCTCCTGAAGTCGTGACAACAGAAACTCCTGTTACGGATGTACCGGGAACTGTTTCATCAGAATTACACACATCTGGGGTTTTACCACCTGAATCCGCCCCCCAGAGCAAAGCGCCATTGTATAAAAACCCACTGGTTATTGCTGGTCTGATTGCGCTCATCCTTGTCATTGGGGCGGGGTGGTACACCTACAGTGAAAAGACAGTGGCAGTAGTCAATGGCATAAAAATTACCGAGAGTGAATTCAATAAAAGTCTTGCTCTTCTTACCGAACAAAGCGCTGCACAAGGTGGCGATGCAACTGATCCTGCACTACAAAAGGAGGTTCGCGATCAGGCACTCAACATTCTCATTGATAACACACTTATTCTCAGTGCAGCTGAAGAAGCGGGCATCACTATCGCAGACGAAGACATTCAAAAACGCTACGACGATCTTGTGACACAGCTTGGTTCTCAAGAGAACCTCGATAAGAAACTTGCTGAAATGGAACTCACTGATAAAAAACTACGCCAAAATATACAAGAGCAACTTCTTGCTGATCGCTATATTGAGCAAGAGACAGACATAGAAAATATCAAAGCAAGCGATGAGGAAGTCCAAGCATTTTTGGATGGAGTAGTGCAAAATGGTGGAGAATTACCAGAAATTACCGATGAAATTCGTACCCAAATTAAATCACGAATTGTATCTCAAAAACAACAGGATATCGTTGCGAACCTACTGAAAAAGCTTCGCGAAGATGCTGATATTAAGATAAAGATCTAGGTTGTGTACCTCTGCAAAACCCCTCGGTTCAATTCTGAACCGAGGGGTTTTTGGTGCTTTCGTAAGAAATGGCTCTACCGTGCGTCAACGTGAGTAATGTACGAGAGATTTAGCACCTATACCGAAACAAAGCCACGTTTCCGCAAGATTGCGGGTTGGTCTCTTGTGATAATCGGCTTTATTGCCCTCGTCACTCCACTTACTCCGGGTGGACTCCTTTTCTTTGTCGGGCTCGAGCTTCTCGGGCTCCGCTTCATTGGTACTGAAAAACTGAAACGCTTTTTTGAAAAGCGAAAGCCTGTTTCTCCTGTGGTATCTGTCACAAGTGAGGGGAGCGTACAGTAGTATCTGGTGATATACTCTCTAGTATATGAAAACTCGTGCTTTTGTGCTCACTATTTTATCTATACTTATCGTAGTGACCTTTATTGTTGTGTTGGAAGTGAATAAACGAAGCTCAGTAACACCAAATCCAGAACACATTGCATGCACCATGGACGCCAGGGTGTGTCCCGATGGGAGTGCGGTGGGGCGTGTGGGGCCAAACTGCGAGTTTGCACCATGCCCTGAGCCGTCCCCCGAAAGTGACCTCATTCGCGTCACCTCTCCCGCTTCTCAGAGTGTCATCACCTCACCCGTTACTATCACAGGGATGGCCCGGGGCACGTGGTTTTTCGAGGGAAGTTTCCCTATCTCTCTCGTCAACTGGGATGGACTCATTATTGGTGAGGGAGTTGCCACCGCACAGGGTGAATGGATGACCGAGGACTTCGTTCCTTTCTCCGCGAGCATCGCATACACCATCGACCCACAGACCCCGTACAACCGTGGTGCAATAATTCTCCGGAAAGACAATCCCTCCGGCCTCCCCGAACATGATGACTCAATGGAGGTACCCGTGATGTTTAGCGAGATTAATCAATAATATATTAGTATGTTTGAGCAATTTCTTGAAGAAATAGGATTATCTGAAAAGGAGGCCTCCGTGTACATTGCACTCCTTCAGGTGGATGCAGCACCAATACACGACATCGCTACCAAGACAGGAATAAAACGTACCACGGTGTATCCCGTCCTCGAATCCCTTCAGAAAAAGGGGCTTGTGAGCGAAACACAAAAAGACAAAAAAGTCTTATTTCAAGCCGCACCTCCGGAACGCCTCGAGACGTACGTCGAGCGCCAAAAGATACTCTTCGAGGAAAAGACAAAACGCCTCAAAGATATCAT
>CAYRMF010000073.1:0-2997 GCA_964425475.1 uncultured Candidatus Saccharibacteria bacterium
ACTTAATCACCGATCTAAGCACTTCATTCGCTACCGCAGGGCATAACCACACAGGTGTATACGAACCAGCAAACGCAAACCTTCTTGAGACTACAGACATTGGAGTATCTGTAGCCGCTCAAGGACACAACCACACAGGCGTGTATGCACCTGTGCTGGGGGCAGATGATAACTATGTTACGGATGCGGAGAAGGCGGCACTCCATCCGGCAGTCACAGTCACCGATGGCACCACAATTAACCTCACAATTACAGGGCAAGACCTCACCGCAGAAGTTGTTGACGGCACCATTACACTTGCAAAACAAGCGAACGTCGCAACAGGCACAGTCTTCTACCGCAAGACAGCACTTACAGGCGTGCCAGAAGTACAGACCCTTGCGACTCTCAAAACAGACCTCGGGCTTTCAAATACTAACTCGGGAGACCAAACCTCTATCGTAGGTATCACAGGCACCAAAGCACAATTCGACACCGCCGTCACAGACGGGAACTTTATGTATGTGGGAGATGCACCAACGTCACACACACATGCACTCTCAGAGGTGGTGGATTCTACTACTGAGGCACTTGGTGTGGGGAGTCTTGAAGTGGGACATGCGAATGATACTACTATTTCACGAGTGAGTGCAGGGGTAGTGGCGGTGGAGGGGGTGAACCTTGTAAAAGAAAACTCTAACGCAAGCGCGGCAGAAATAAACACTGGAACCTCTACAACAAAGTTTAATACTCCAGACGCTCTCGCTGGCTCATACGCAGGTACAAAGTCCCTCTCAGTACAGGTAACAGACGGAGGAACAGACGTAGCAGTGGGTGACGGTAAGGCATACATCACCATTCCAGAAGCACTTAATGGTATGAACCTTGTACGCGCACAGGCAACTGTGGTCACCGCAGGTACGACAAACGCGACCACGGTAATGATTCACAACAAGACCGATGCACAAGACATGCTCTCGGGCGCAATCTCTATCGCATCAGGTGGCACGGTGGCAACTGTAGGAACGGTGAACGGTACGTATGACGATGTGGCTACAAATGATGTGCTTCGTATTGATGTGGACTCTTCATCCACAACGCCAGCCAAGGGCTTAATGGTAATTCTAGAATTTCGTCTACCTTAAGTATGACTCATAGTGAAGAAACAAAAAGGAAGATAAGTGAAACGCTGAAGCGAAAAGGTATTAAGCCGACTGTACTTCCATCCCGTGAGCAGTGTGTAGCCAATCTTGGTTCGTTTGTTGGCGGTACACCATGGAACAAAGGCAAGAAGGGTTCTCAGCGAGCGTGGAACATCGGACTAAAGGGGTATAAATCGGGGGAAGCAAATGCACGCTGGAAGGGTGGCGTAACCTCAACAAATTCACAGATACGAAATTCGTTTGAGATGAAGGAGTGGCGCAAAGAAGTGTTTGAACGGGACGACTTCACCTGTCAGGCGTGCGGAAAGCACGGGGGCGACATGGAGGCCGACCATGTTATGCCGTTTGCCCAATTTCCTGAGTTACGGTTCGATGTTTTGAACGGACGTACTCTTTGTCCACCTTGTCATCGAGCCACCTTCTTATCGAAGAATATGCTAAGACAATTAACAGCAACCTATAATTAAATAACATGGCAACACTTACAATAAAAATTACCGCCCCCGTAGCATCGTTTCAGAACTATGCAAATGACTTGGGGTATCAGGCGACAGTTTCGTCGGGGGTTGATGAAAATGGGATGCCTATTATGGTTCCAAACCCACAAACAAAAGCTGAGTACCTTACAGAAAAAATCAAAGGCATTGTTTCCGTGGCTCTTGCGGAGAAAACAGCACAAACGATTAGACAGACAAAGGAACAGGAGGCGCGAGATGAAATGATAACCGCACGCACTCAAATTGAGGGGGCGATGGTAGTAACTATTGCGTAGGTATGGCGATAGCGTATGACACAAACGGTGCAGGAGGTTCAATGGGACCAGCGTCTTCTGCTACATGGAATCACACAATAACAGGCAGTAATGTCGGTCTTGTGGTGTGGGTGTATATTGGTGCTGCTTCTGGCGATGGAGATAAGTGTACTGGCGTAACATACAACGGTACAGCAATGACACAATCGGTTAAGTACATCATTGCGGGAGGACGATGTTTCTATTGTTACACACTCGCAAATCCTGGAACGGGTAGTGCCAATGTGGTCGCATCATTCTCAGAGTCCCTATATGGTGATTGCACATCACTCAGTTATACAGGTGTTGACCAAACAAACTTTGTTGATGGAACAGATACAGACGGAGGAGGTGCAACCGCCACTTTGAGTATCACGACTACAGCAGACAATGCTTGGCTATCGTCAGGGGGCGTAAACACTGTGTATGGTTCTGTAAATGCTGGTACAGGCACTACATCACGGGACACACAAGGAGGTCTGAATGTTGGTGATAGTAACGGCGCAAAAACACCAGCAGGAGCATATACGATGGAGTGGACACAGGCGGGTACAGCTTCATACACCTGTGGTATTTCAATAAAACCAGCATCAGGTGGAGGTTCAACCTTCATTCCACGCACCTCATTTATTATGTAATATGCCGCACGAACTGCAAAAAGAAATAGAAAACCACCTTGCAACCTTCCCGGAACGGCACAGGTATGTAGAGGAGATGAGAGAAGAGTGGAAGAGTTTTAAGAACAGGGCACTCATGATACTTATCGGGCTTGCGGGTTCACTCATTAGTATCGGTATCTGGGTAGGGACTATTCAGACGAACATAGAGTCAGTGACGACACATGATGCAGAGGACAAGGCACGTTTTGCGCAACTCGAACAGAAAGTGACACAAGCAGAAATCAGTAACGCAGGAATCAGCGCTCGACTCGCCTCCATTGAATCGACACTCCAAGAGATTAAAGTAATCATTAAACAAATAAAATGAAACTCCCATTTGAAGGTTGCGTACTAAAGGAATACCCCGCAGGAAGTATCACACAGTACTTCGGTGAGAACCCGTCAC
>CAYRMF010000074.1:0-2919 GCA_964425475.1 uncultured Candidatus Saccharibacteria bacterium
TGGAGTATATGGTCGGTGGAGTACTGGTACCCACGGCGATTTTGATGGTCTTGCCTGTGGTGATAGGGGTGATACCTTCGTCACTATAGAGGGTACCGGAGATGACGACAGGACCTCCACTGGTTCCACCCGCTGTAAAGGTCCAACAGAGGTTGTTGCCACTGTCGATACCATTGGTGGGAGTGATGGTGGTCGGACACGCGCTACTGTCTTTCACATCGACGTAGGTGACCTGTGACTGCGTACCAGGGACGTAGAAGGTTGCTCGTGTTCCTGAGATGGAAGAACGGATGTATACGGGTGAACCTGCACTTCCCTGCAGACTGATGTTTTGGAAGGTACTCGTCGCACTTGCGAGGAAGTTGGCTGAGGTACTTGCGAGCATGGTGAGAGTACCGGTTGTGCTTGCGGACGCGCCGAAACGTACAGACTGGAGGGTACTACTTCCACTTCCACTCGTGTTCGCGATGGTGAGGTTCGCGAAGGCAGAAGTCCCTACCATGGTACCGGTGGCTGTTTGTGCATCGGTACCGTTCAAAACCACGGTGTTTCCACTTGCGGTGAAGGTACCACTGTTTGCGTAGTTGCCGTTTATGGAGAGGAGTGCCGGCGCGACTACCGTCGCGCCGGAGTTGATGGTGAGGTTCGTCGTCGATGCGTTGTTTGAAAAGGTTTTTGCATTAAAACTGTACAGTGAAGCAACTTCATTATCCGAAAGAGCACGGTTATAGAGAGCAACCTCATCAATACCTCCATCAAAATAACCCCCGAGGCTTCCGTTATGCCCCGAAGCACCAATGAGTATTGGGTCAGTACTACCAATCGTACCAGAACCCCCAGTACCAATAACTGTCGAGTTCCCGTTTACATAGAATGTAACCTGCCCTGAAGTACGCACAACACCAACAAACGACCACTGATTGAGCGGTACCGTAAGGGTACTATTGACATAATCGGGATCCCAACCATCGGTCATCTGTACAAGGTATCCATTGGTATCGTAGAGCGCCATTCCCGTTTCCCAATCTGAATCGTTCGCTTCTCCAAATGAAACAATACTCTGATATGCTCCGGCGGCATATGCGGTGGGATACACCCATGCAAACTGACTATGGTCAGAATTGAAATCTGTAACAAATGTCGTATTTGCTGTGGCAACATAATCATTTGCCCCATCAAATGTGAGCGCCTGTTCCCTTTTCCCCGTTATTGGCGATGTTGCTGACGACATGTTGGTCATATCTCCTGTTCTTCCATTTCCAGACCCATCTGTGGTTGAACCGGTGCTCCCCGTCACCCAGTTGGTTGCTGAAGTATTCAATGACCAATATCCAACAAGTCCATTCGATGTAGGTGAACTCGTACCTATCATTATTACGTTACCGAGGGACGAGGTGCCGGTTAAATTACCCGAAAGGGTTTGGGCACTGGTGCTCGAGAAGGTGAGAAGGGAGTCGGAGGTCATAATATCTCCATAGTAATACCCAACTGTAACAAACTTGCCGTTGCCGTAGGTGACGGCATTCCAGTCATCAGTAACAGGTAGTGACTCTGTTTGTGACCAATTCATGCCGTCGGGGGAAACCATGATGCGATTATCATATGGTGGACCACTCTCTGCGGCGACCGCCACAAAGAGGCCATTGCCGTAGGTGACGGAGGTCCAGTAATGATCTATACCAGTAGATCGACTCGTCCAGTTAACACCATCCGTAGAAGTCAGCACTTTGGAAAGGTAAGAACCAACTGCTACAAACATACCATTACCGTAGGTAACCGATGTCCATGTATCATCTACATTTGTACGAGAAGTCCAATTGATTCCATTAGGAGAAGTCATCACTCGAACCGTGCCACTATCGGCAACAGCAACAAAAAGTGGTGTCGTAGTGCCTGAACCAAGACCATAGGTTACTGATATCCAATTATCTGCTACTGATGCTGCTTGTGCGTTCCATGTGATGCCATCAGGAGAGGTCATAACGCGGTTGGTGCCGTTACTTGCGACCGCCACAAAGAAGCCATTACCGTAGGTGACTTCCATCCACTGATTTGCTTCTGCAGCAGTACGCGCAGTCCATGTGATGCCATCAGGAGAGGTCATAACGCGGTTGGTGCCGTTACTTGCGACCGCCACAAAGAGGCCATTACCGTAGGTGACGGACTGCCAAGCAGAATTAGCAACACCTGCTCTACTCGTCCAGGTGACACCATCGGGGGAGGTCATGACACGGTCACCTGCGTCAGTATCACCGGTGGCACCACAAGGTGTCTGACCTGTCACGCCACACGCCACCGCCACAAACATGCCGTTACCGTAGGTAAGAGAACCCCAACGTTGTGACACGGACCCTTGGTGGGTCCACACCCTCGCCCCATTCGCCGTAAACCCTCCCGCATTTGTATAATTTCCCAACACCGTCGTCGTCGCACCACCCACAAGCCGTGAGGAAGTTGCAATGTGTACACTTCCCGTGATGGTTGAAGAGCCCATGAGTTCCATCGTCTTCCCTGTCCATACGTGGAGTTCTTGACCTTCAAAGACCCAGAATTCGTGTGTGCCGTTCGGAGTGGCACCATACTGAATATCACTGTCATCACCGTTATCATAAAATCCAAGGTCCGCGAGCGTCGTACTCGTACTCGTCGTGCCTTGATGAGACACAATCACTCTGTCTTTGTAGAGTGGGAGTGTGGTGATACTCGCAGAAGTACTCGCGGACTTGGTGAAGAGTGATGCACGGGTGGTGACATCAGCATCGACCCACATCACCATGCGGGTACTCGTCGCGAGCGATGAGGTGGCAAAGGTGAATGACCAGTTACCGGATGCATTCGTCGTTGTGGAGTATATGGTCGGTGGAGTACTGGTACCCACGGCGATTTTGATGGTCTTGCCGGTGGTGATAGGGGTGATAC
>CAYRMF010000075.1:0-2917 GCA_964425475.1 uncultured Candidatus Saccharibacteria bacterium
TCGGCACACCCGCAATGACCACCCGCGGTATGCGAGAAGGAGAGGCGACACAGGTTGCAGAAATGATGGTGGAGCGCCTCAAAAATATTTCTGACGAGGTAAAGACGAAAGAGCTCAAATCAGCAGTGGAAACGCTCTGCACACAGTTCCCCGTACCGGAGGTTATGGTGTAGAATATGAGTTATACATAAACGCTAATTCAAGTAAAAATATGACAGGACATCATAGAGAGGATTTTGTAAACAATGAAAATTCACTCGCTGGAGTGCAAGCGGAGAAGGCGAATTTGGCAGCACAAATTGCGGAACTCACAACACAGATGGAAGGATTGACAGCTAAAGAAGCAGAATTACAGGGAGCACCAAACGAGATGCTCGGTGCGGCACAAGAGGAAGCAAATGTTGATAACGAACAGTTTGATGCAGAGAGAGAAGCAACACGTATTGCCGAAGAACAAGCCGCGGAAAAAGCAAAACAAAGCCGTCTCGCAGAACTCCGTACGAGTATACAGAGTGGTTCAGGTAATGAGAGTGTAACTCCAGAAGGGGATCAAGAGAAACCCAAAATAGACCCGATTGAAATCAATAATCGTATTATACGAATAGAAAAAGGTTCTAAAAAACTGGAAGCGCTTGATGCACTGACCCCTGAAGAGATTGATGCCATTGCTGAAATGATTGGCAAGCAAAAAACACCAGATGACATAATGAGAAACCTCTCTGTCTTTGGTGTCGAAAAAATTACATTTACTGAAGATTATAAAGTACTGGATCGAAGTAGAGGAATAAAACCGGAGATTGCAGGGCACCCAGTTGTTGCAGAAGCACTGAAAAGATTAATTCAATCAAATGCGTGGGTACATTTGTATGATATTCAAGATATTATGCATAATATCCCTGATTCAGAAAAAATCTTTGAGGATGAAAAGGTGAGAGAAAAATTAGTGCAGAGTGCTATAAGTGAAATGCAGGATAGAGATCCCGGAGCAAGAAAGAACTTCTTGAAAATAATTGGAGAGATACAGTTTACAAAACAAGAATTAAGAGATATTGCAGATGGATTAAAAATGAACAATGATAGATTAGCAGAGTTTGTAAATCATTTTGGAGCAAAAACTATTTATCCTGAAATGCAATAATGATGAGAAGAAAAAACACCCGCGCGCAAAAGGCGCGCGGGTGTTTTCATGAATCAAAGCCCTATTGTGTCTTATGGCGCTTGTGTATACGTGATATCCGATTGTAATCGAATGTTGGATTTCTGAGTTATGCACTCTGCCACCCCAAAAGGTATTGACGATAGAGCGGTATGGGAATAAAGTAGTCCCCGCGTATCTATCTCAGTTGCGTTTTTGTCAGAAGCTAACAAACCCTCTCTTTACTATGGATCACCAGATTCTTGTTGTAGGAATACAACTACTCCTCGCTGTTTCAACCGGTATCATTGTTGGCGCAGAGCGACAGAGTAACAACATTTCAAGAAGAAGAACTATAGGTATTCGTGATTTTGCGCTCATTTCTATGCTTGCATTCATAGCAAGCTATATGCACGAGAGTAATCCATATATCTGGCCGATTGCATTTGCCTGCGTCATGATTTTGGGAATTGCGATATTTATTTTTGAGTCATTGGGGAAAAAAGAGGAGCCGGGGGAGAGTCGGTCAGGAATAACGACGGTCCTCACCATGCCTATCGCTTTCTTGCTCTCGAGTCTTGTGGTGTTTAACATCAATATGTGGCTCATTGCCACGATGCTCTTTATTTTGCTCATTATCCTTGAGCTCAAGGACAAGTGGAATCACTTCGCGTCGTCCTTGGAGCACCACGAACTCTTTGATTTCAGTATCTTGATTGCGATTGCGCTCATCATCACGCCACTCATCCCACACGATGCGATGCTCAAAATCCCACTCTACTCGTTTGGTGAGCACGCGTTTGTCTTCAAGACCATTGGTATCGCGACATTCTGGAAGGTGATCATGATGGTGAGCTTCATGAGCTTCGTGTCGCACTTCATCACGAAGTACGTGCGCGGACGAAACGCGCTCCTCCTCGCGACATTCTTTGGCGGTCTCGTGTCATCACTCGCGACTATCATCCTCTTCCTCAAGGGCTCATCTGCAAATGGGAAAGAAGGAGTTCCCAAGAAGAATTTGTACCTCGCGTACCTCGCGGCAAGTACCGGTTCTCTTACGAAAGACCTCATCATTCTGTTTGCGATTGTCCCGCTCGCATTCTTTCAGAAAATGCTCCTCCCCATCGCAGGCGTCTTTTTGGTCATGGCGGTTTTGACGCTCTTGAGCTTCTCGCGTGCGACCGAGGAAGAGGAGGTCAAGTTCACCAACCGTCCACTCCCATTCAAGTTCATCACGAAGTTCTCAGGCATCTTTTCCATCGTGATGATTATCATGGTATTTGTGCGCTTCTATCTCGGAAGCTCATGGCTCATACTCGCATCATTCCTCTCTGGGCTCATCAGCTCCGCGGCAGCCCTCGCATCGATTGGAGAAGCGTTCAGAGCAAATGAAATAAGTGAGATGGTCATGGGTATCGGTATCCTCGTCGCACTCCTCGGGAGCATTACCGCGAAGTACAGTGTCATCTTCTCGCACCTCGGGTTTCGTCAGGCACGACCATTCTTCATGCCCATTCTCTACATCATCGTTGCAGGGGGACTCGGTTTCTACGTCACCTTCTTTTAGAGAGAAGACAGTATTCCTAAATGTGAAAACACCGCGGACCTTTGGTCCGCGGTGTTTTCACATTTTGCTCTCCAGAGGTCAGACCTCTGTAGAGAACGTAAGTGAAATCCATCGACACGTCGACACGTCGGGGCAGGGCTGAATGTACACCCCATCAGATTTATCCTATACGTAACACCTGTTACGTATAGGATAAGTTGGGTGAAGTGTGGTTT
>CAYRMF010000076.1:0-2864 GCA_964425475.1 uncultured Candidatus Saccharibacteria bacterium
GGGCCTAATGGCGCATACTATACGATATTTATATGCATCAAGCAATGTATTGCGTCTTGTGTTCATGTCGCTGAATGAGATATACGCAATTTCTTGCGTTTTTTATAATCTAGGGTATACTCACGCCTAGCTTTTAAAGACCTATGTACATGCGTGAGCGAAAGCAAATGTGTGGACCAATGGGCACAAAACCGCGATTTTTTAGTCTGCGAGCTTGTGCTCGCGACCAAAAAATCGCGGTTTTGTAATTACCTCGGTCAAGAAAGCCCATTATTAGTAGTTTTTAAAGTAAATGAAATTTATTTTGGGAACCAAGGAGCAGATGACCCAAGTGTTTGATGCACAGGGTATTGCGCATCCAGTCACTATTCTTCGTGTCACACCTGCAAAGGTTACGCAGGTGCGTAATACTGAGAAAGACGGATATGAGGCAGTACAGCTCGCATCAGGTGCGCAAAAGGCGCATCGTGTCAATAAAGCACAGACTGGACATTTGGGAGGTGCGTTCCAACATGTTGTAGAGTTTCGACCACGTACCGGTATTAAAGAATCCGTGCAAGGATTTGAAAAGGGAGCAACACTCGACGCATCAGTCTTTGCGGCTGGTGATACGGTGATGGTATCCGCCATTTCAAAGGGAAAGGGCTTTCAGGGTGTTGTGAAGCGTCACGGCTTCCAAGGAGGTCGTGCAAGTCACGGTAACAAGGACATGCTTCGAGCACCGGGCTCGATTGGAGCGACGGGAGCACAGCGCGTTTTCAAGGGGGTGCGCATGGCAGGCCGAATGGGAGGAGATCGAGTGACCGTTAAAAATCTTACGGTGATTGCTGTTAATACGGATGAGAATATCCTCCTTATTAAGGGCGCAATACCGGGTCGACGAGGAACATTAGTAGAGGTTCGTAGTGTTTAATGCATATGGAAACGAAACAAGAAGCGAGTGTATATTCGCAAGAAGGTAAGGAAGTTGGAAAAATTACACTTCCGAAAGCGGTGTTCGAAGTAGCATGGAACGCAAATCTCGTACATGATGTTGTCGTCGCTATGCAAGGAAATGCTCGTGCAAATACTGCACACACGAAAGACCGCGGTGAAGTAAGCGGAGGAGGAAAGAAACCGTGGAAACAGAAAGGTACTGGACGTGCACGTCATGGTTCATCACGCTCTCCTATTTGGGAGGGTGGAGGTGTTGCACACGGTCCACGCAATGATCGTGATGATTCACGTAAAATTAACAAAAATGCACGAGCAAAAGCACTCGCCTGTGTACTTTCACAAAAGTATGCACAGGGCGCAGTTGTATTTGTTGATGCGCTTACGTTTACTGAACCAAAGACTGCAGAAGCGCGTAAGTTCCTTACTGCACTCGGCGGCGTCTCTGCACTGAAAGACATTGGAACAAAGCGAGTAAATGCAGCACTCATTGTGCTCGATGATCGTAACGAACAGACGGAGCTTAGTTTCCGCAACATGGGCAATGTTTCTGTGGTAAATGCCAAAGATATCAACCCAGTTGCATTACTCACCTATAAGTATGTTGTAGTCGCAAAACCGGAAGAAACACTCAAGACTCTTGCGTCACGAGTTGCAACAAAGACGGCACGTAAGGCTACAGCCACACAAGCATAATATGGCATTGTTTGGAAAAAAAGATGCAGACGCATCAGTGCCACAGACCGAAATTGCCGTGGCACCGGCAGTACAGAACAACACTGTACTTGAGCGACATATCGCTTCGGTCATTGGAAAGCCACGTATCACCGAAAAGGCTGCCCTGCTCGCAGAGTCAAATGTATACACATTTGAGGTTGCGACAGGCGTCAATAAATTCGAGATACGCGATGCTATCAAGGCACTCTACAATGTGACTCCGGTACGGATCAACATTGTGCACCAGAGGCCTCGTCACTTCATGTCGCGTTCACGCGGTCGAGACATGATGCAACACGGTTTACAAAAGGCGTACGTCTACTTGAAAAAAGGCGACCGCATTGAGCTCGTATAACACATATGAAAAAATATAAACCAACATCACCAGGACGTCGCGGGATGACTGTTGTTTCCTATGGTGAAGTGCTTACGAGCACGCGTAATACGCCACTCAAAAGCCTCACAAAGGGAGCTCGTTCAACAGGTGGACGTAACACAGCAGGACGAGCGACAACGCACTACCGAGGAGATGGCCATAAGCAGACATACCGTGTTGTCGACTTCAAGTACGATAAAAAAGAGATTCCTGCAATCGTCGAAACTATTGAGTATGATCCATTCCGCTCAGGATTTATTGCACTCGTACTCTATAAGGATGGTGAGCGAAGATACGTGCTCGCACCAAAGGGATGGAAAAAAGGTGATGAATTCATCGTCTCAGAAAAAGCGAAGCCAAAGATGGGTAATCGTATGCCACTTGGAAGTATTCCTGTGGGTACCTTTGTGTTCAATATAGAATTGAAACCAAATAGTGGTGCCCGAATTGTGCGTTCAGCAGGAAGTTATGGAGAAGTGGTTGCTCAGGATGCAGAATATACATTGGTAAAACTTCCATCAACAGAAGTTCGCCGTATTAGTGCACAAGCATGGGCAACAATCGGTGCTGTATCAAACGAAGAACATCGTTTGGTGACTCTTGGTAAGGCAGGTCGTGCACGACATCTTGGTCTTCGACCAAAGACGCGTGGATCAGCGAAGAACACTGTTGACCATCCATACGGTGGAGGTGAAGGACGTGCTCCACGTGGACACAAGCATGCGCGTACCAAGCAAGGCCGTCCAACTGGAAAGGGTCAAAAGACACGAAGTCCAAAGAAATACTCAAATGCGTTCATTGTCACAAAGCGCAAACCCGGTAAACTAATGGGCGGGAA
>CAYRMF010000077.1:0-2713 GCA_964425475.1 uncultured Candidatus Saccharibacteria bacterium
AACCCTTCTTTCCACGAGGGGAGCAGAAATGCATCAAATGCTTTGAGGAAGGTGCGCGCCTCGGGTACAAAGCCGGTACAGAATACCTGCTCATGAAGTCCGTAGATACGAACGAGGTGCTCGAGATGCGCGCGCTCTTCGCCATCGCTCATGAGGGTAAGAAAGAGATTGGTGTGACCGAGTTGTTGCATCTGTCCAAGTGCGTTTATGAGCGCGCCAAGATTTTTATTATGCGTGTGCTCTCCTGTAGAGACGAGCCAGATGTCATTTTGGTGTGCGTCGATTACCGAAGGAGGGAAGAGTGTGGCGCGCGCATCAACACGTTCTTCGAAGATAATATCGGGAAGTGCGGTATGTATGAGCGAAATGCGTTTGGTGAGGCCGGGCATGCGCGCGCCATGATAATCGTGCTGTGACACCACTATCACGCGGTGTGAGAGTAGTGTGGTGAGGTATGAGAAAAACCACACAATCCCACGCCACACAAAGCCACGGTCTTCATAGAAAGGCCAACCGTGTGCGGTGAAGATAATATTTTTGATACCACAGAGCCGTGCAATAAACGCACCGCTCCCGCCCACTTTTGAGCTATTGAGATGTACGACATCGGGCTGTTCACCTTTCATGAGGCGATACAGTTCGTAAAATACGCGAAGCTCTCTCAGTGCGTGAATGTCTCTTTCGAGTGAGTGGAGTGATATGGTGCGTATGCCAGCTCCTTCAAGCTTTTCCTTGAGGAGACCACTTCCACCGAAAGCTACCACGACCTCATAGTGCTCAGTGGGAAGGCCAGTCGCGAGCTCATACACGTAGCGCTGGGCACCACCCATGTTGGATTTGGTGATGATGAAGAGGATTTTCTTTTTGCGGGTCATTTCCATTATGTAACTATTGTACGCCGTTTTTGGTGATAACTGTAGTTGAGAGGGTTTGGGTACATTTTGTGGATACCTTGCACAAACCGCTCCTTCTCGTATGATACCTACATGCATATTTTTGTCCGCGGTGGCACCATACTTTTAATTCTGGGTGATGTAATCGCCTTTTTGAGCGCGCTATTTTTGACACTCCTCGTCCGCTATCAGGAGATTCCTGCATCAGATATTATCAATGAGCATTTGTATCCCTTTAGCATTCTTTTCATAGTGTGGGCGCTCACCTTTCTTATTACCGGGCTCTACGATCGCCACATTTCACTTGTTCGCAAACGCATCCCAATATTTATTCTCAAGGTGCAGTTTTTCAATATTCTCTGTGCCGCACTGATGTTTTTCATTTTTCCATTTGGTATTGAGCCGAAAACGAATCTTGTCATCTATCTCATCATTTCAACGATATGTGTTGTGGTGTGGCGACTCTATGTATACCCACTCATCACCACAAGGAAGCCCATGAGGGCACTCGTTGTGGGGAGTAGCGATGAAGCACTTGCGATTGCGCGCATGTTTGCGCGGGGCCCTTTTTTTCGAAACATCAAACCGTTTCTCCTCAGTAAAAATGACATCCCTGATTTTGAGGAGTACCGATCGTCATTGCTTCGCTTTGTGAAAAAAGGTGGAGTAGACATTGTGATTGCGGACATGCGTGATGCGTATGCAACACGCCTCATTCCCGATTTCTACACACTGACCTTTCGCAATAGTGGGACGATTTTTCTCAACCTTCCCGCGGTGTATGAACAGCTGTACCATCGCGTGCCACCATCACTGATTGGAGAGAGTTGGCTTCTCGAAAATGTTACTGCCGGAACACCACACTATGCGTACGATATGGTGAAGCGAGGTATTGATATTCTGGGGGCATGTATCCTCCTCATTCCGACACTCATTCTGTTTCCATTTATCATGTGCGCAATCTACCTTGAGGACAAGGACGCTTTTTTCTATCGCGCTGAGCGAATAGGACAATACAACGAAATCATCAACATCCTTAAGTTTCGCACCATGACCGGTCGTGACGATCCCCAGGATGCACTCAAGAGTACCCTGCGCGCGACTCGCGTTGGCGCATTTCTTCGCAAGACTCGACTCGATGAATTGCCACAACTATGGAATATCTTGCGCGGTGATCTTTCATTCATCGGTCCGCGACCGGAAATCCCCACCCTTGTAGATGTGTACGCAAAAGAAATTCCATACTACAACATGCGCCACCTCACGAAGCCAGGGCTCTCTGGTTGGGCACAGATTAATAACTTCGATGTACCACGCGGGGGAGTGGATGTTGAGCGTACGATTGACAAGCTATCGTTTGACTTGTACTACCTGAAACACCGGTCGCTCCTCCTCGATATTGAAATTGCGCTTAAGACTATCAACACACTCGTGATGCGCACGGGGACGTGAAAATAGAGAATAGAAAATATGGAATAGAAAATAGAAGATAGAACATAGAATATAGAATATAAAACTTAAAATATAGAATAAGAGCCTTCTATTATGTATGTTTTATTATTTATTATCTATTCTCCAAAACTTCCTCGTTCGTATGTGTGTTAAAAGAAGGTATAATTACATATCATGTCTACATATCTCATAACAGGAGGAGCAGGATTTATTGGTACTAATCTTACGGAACGACTTGTGCGCGAGGGGCATACGGTTGTTGTTGTTGACAACCTCGCGGGGGGGACTGATCCGGCACGGCTTCCGAAAGAAGCTGTCTTTCATGAGCTCGACATCTGCAATACTGCTGAACTCACAAAGGTGATGGA
>CAYRMF010000078.1:0-2576 GCA_964425475.1 uncultured Candidatus Saccharibacteria bacterium
AATCCCCGTGAGGCCTACGGTCTCGCGGGGATTGTCTGATACAATATACTCACTATGATTCGTGTCTGGGCAATGTGGCGACGCATCGAGTATGCGATAGGGGGGCTCATGCTATTCTCGCTATTCAGTGTTGGTGGGTACTTCATTTTCATATACGAAAGCCCCACGTGTTTTGATGGAATGCACAATGGTGAAGAGCACGGGATGGATTGTGGTGGAGAGTGTGCACGACAGTGTTGGAATGAAGTTATTCCACCAAAGGTTTTGTGGGCTGAAGCGTTTAAAATTGTGGATGGACAGTACAATCTTGTAGCATACATTGAAAATGCAAACAGGGAGATTGGCACACACTCGCTTCCATACACGTTTACACTCTCTGATGCAGAGGGTGTCATCGTTGAACGAAAAGGTACTACGATACTGTCGAGCGGAACGTACCCTATTTTTGAGGGGCGTGTCATGACGGGGAAGCGTGTACCTACAGAAGTATCTATTTCACTCGACAAAAAAGAGGATGTGGTTTGGATACCGGTACCTGTGGGGAGAGAGAAGTTTTCACTTGGAGAACGCGCGCTCACCGGTGCTGATGATTTACCACGACTTACTGCACAGATGAGTAGTACACTTCTCGAAGAAACGAAAGAAGTAGAAATTGTTGCGACTATATTCAACTCAACAGGGAAACCACTCACCGCATCACGCACCGTCGTCGAAAACTTCCCCGGGAGGTCAACACAGACCGTTGTCTTCACATGGCCAGAGCCAATAGCGACAACACTCAAGTCCTGTGAGCTTCCATCAGATGTCATGCTCGCTATTGATCTCTCGGGTAGTATGAACAATGATGGTGGTACCCCACCTGAGCCAATCAGTTCGGTACTCTCAGCAGCAAAATCATTTGTGGAAAGTCTTCGTGAAGATGATCAAGTGGGTGTTACCACCTATGCAACAAATGCAAAAACAGTCTCCGCTCTTACGAGTGATAGGGCGCGTGTCGCTGAACAAGTGGGGGCGCTTTCGATAGAACCAGAAGAAGAACGGGGGAGTACGAATCCAGGAGATGCACTCAAACGCATCGGTGAAGAGTTTGCAACTGAACGACATAACCCAGACGCAAACAAAGTACTCATACTTTTTACAGACGGCTTAGCAAATGAACCAGATCCTGATCCTGAAGGATACGCGCTCAAAGCTGCGAGTGAGCTCAAAGCAAAGGGAATCACGCTCTTCACCATAGGTCTTGGAGCATCACTCAACCGTGATTTTTTGCGCACTATGGCAACTGATGCACAGAAGGCATTCATTGCACCAAACAAAGAAGATGTTGAGGGTATTTATACCGCAATCTCCAACTCCATCTGTAAAGACGGTGCAACAGTTATTGAAGTAATTGCAAAACCAAGCACCAGTTTTGACATAAAATAAGACTTTGGACAACAACCGCACACTCCCGCATAATGGGGTATGCGGTTTTTGAGAGCAGTCTTGGGAGGAATAGACTGGAGGCTTACTATAGCTGTTATTTTCCTTACCCTGCTTGGGCTCGTCACGATGTACACCTTTGATGGTGACAACTCTTATTTTGAAAAACAAATTGCATGGATAGGGATTGCACTTGTGGGGTTCTCCATTGCGCTCATACCCGATTATCGTTTTTTGCGCGTGGGGAATACTACATTCTTCATCTACCTTGGTATTTTGACACTCCTCATCCTCGTGCTCTTTGTCGGGGAAACAGTGAAGGGTGCACAGAGTCGTTTTGACCTCGTGATATTTTCACTCCAGCCGTCTGACCCAGCAAAACTGGTACTCATAGCAGTCTTGGCAAAGTATTTCTCAAAGCGTCATGAGCTCATTGGTGACTTTAGACATATCCTCATTTCGGGTGTGTATGCATTCGGTATCATCGGACTTGTCTTTGTACAACCAGACTTTGGTTCGGCAGCTATTCTGTTCCTCATCTGGTTTGGAATGGTGTTGGTGGCGGGAATTTCTTTTCGACATCTTGCAGTCGTGAGTATGGTAGGTGTCATTACCTTTTTGGGATTATGGAACTTTGGTTTTCAGGAGTACCAAAAAGATCGCATCATGACCTTCCTTCACCCACTCGCTGATATTCAGGGAACGGGGTATAACGCATACCAGTCCACGATTGCGGTGGGTTCAGGGCAACTTTTGGGAAAGGGGGTGGGGTACGGCACGCAGTCAAAATTGCAGTTTCTCCCCGAATACGAAACCGACTTTATTTTTGCCGCGTTTGCGGAAGAGTGGGGGCTCGTGGGCGTCCTCCTCCTCTTTGCACTCTTTGGGGTAGTTATTTGGCGATTGCTTTTTCATGCATTACGGGGAGCGACCAATTTTGAGAAGCTTTTCGCGACCGGTGTTGCAATACTCATAGTGAGTCATTTTTTCATCCACATCGGTATGAATATCGGACTCCTGCCGGTGACGGGTACCACCGTTCCATTTCTTTCCTATGGTGGCTCACACCTCCTCACCGAGTTCCTCGGGGTGGGAATGGTCATCGCCATGGCGCGCTATACGAAACAGCAGTACGTCGCCCAAGAACTCATTGA